>JANMXI010000048.1:0-50552 GCA_031394735.1 Pseudomonadota bacterium
GCCGATCGACATGAGTCACTGCGATCTGCGCAGCGTCTCGCCCATTCATCTCGAATATCTGCGCAACATGGGGGTGTGTGCGTCGCTGTCCGCCTCGATCGTCTGCGAAGACGAGCTGTGGGGAATGCTCGTGTTGCATCATTATTCGCCACGCTACGTCGCCGCCGATGTGCGAGTGGCGTGTGAAACGTTCGCGCAGATCCTGGGAGAGACTGCAGGCCATTCTCGTCGACGTGAGCAAGAAGCACTGACGTTGCAACCATGACGCCGACGCCGCTGAGAATTGGCATTCTCAGCACTGCTCGCATCGCCAAATCTTTTGTTCAGGGCATACGCGCTTCCGAACTGGTCGTCGCAAGCGCGGTGGCGAGTCGTGATGGGGAACGAGCGTGCGAATTTGCTGCTGAGCTGAACATTGAGCACGCCTACGATTCCTATGAACGGCTGCTGGCCGATCCGTCCGTCGATGCCATTTACAATCCGCTGCCGAATTCGATGCATGCCGACTGGTCGATTCGCGCCGTCAAAGCGGGCAAGCATGTTGTGTGAAAAACCGCTCGCCGTGTCAGCGGCGGAGGCGCGCACGATGTTTGCCGAGGCCAGGTCGGCCGGGCGAATCCTGGTTGAGGCGTATCCTTTCCTCGCGCAGCCGCAGATGCAGCGGCTGATGGAGTTGATCGACGGCGGCGCCATCGGCACGGTGCGGCTCATTCAAGCGGCGTTTGGCTTTCGGATGTCGGATGAATCCAATATTCGATTGGATCCGGCGATGGGCGGCGGATCCTTGTTCGATGCCGGCGTCTATCCGTTGAGTCTGGTGCAAGGGGTGACCGGGATGCCGCCGACGCGCGTGCAGGCGGTGGTGCAGCGACACCGCTCTGGCGTCAATCAATCGGTCCTGGCGTCGTTGGAACACGCCAACGGAGCATTGGCGCAGGTCAGTTGCAGCTTTGGAACGGCAGTCCATCGTCACGCTACCATCGCCGGTTCCGACGGGATCATCCACACCCCGTACCCCAATACTCCCCCCGAAGGTAAACCCGCTCGCTTTACGATCCGACGCGGAACTTCCTGGACCAGCGTGGATGAATCGGTCGATTCGCCAGTAATCAATGGATTTCGCGCCGAGGCCGACTCGTTTTGCCGAATGATCCGGCAAGGACCTGAGCATTGGAGTGGCGCTACGCCGACGCAGTCCGTGGATATTCTGCGAACGGTGGAAGCTGTCTTGCAAAGTGCCGCCTCCGGTCGGTCAGTGGATCTCTCTCCCTAGTCATTTGAAGGAGTGGTAGTTGTGAGTAACTCATTGCAAGGCAAGACGATCTTCATCACGGGTGGGTCCCGGGGAATAGGGCTCGCCATTGCGTTGCGAGCTGCGCGCGACGGCGCGAACATCGCCATTGCCGCCAAGACGGCGACGCCGCATCCCTCGCTCCCGGGAACCATTCACAGCGCCGCGGCGCAGATCGAAGCGGCGGGTGGTCATGCGCTCGCGCTGGAATGTGACGTGCGCGAGGAGACACAGGTGGACGCAGCCATCGCGCGCACTGTGGAGCGCTTTGGCGGCATCGATATCTGCATCAACAATGCCAGCGCGATCAGCCTGACGCCGATCCTGGACACGCCGATCAAGCGCTTCGACCTGATGCATCAGGTGAATGCGCGCGCCACTTTCATGGTCACGCAGAAGGCGCTGCCTCATTTGCTGAAATCAGCCAATCCCCATGTGCTGGCGATCTCCCCGCCGCTGTTGATGGAGGAGCGATGGTTTGCCCCGCATGTCGCCTACACCCTGTCGAAGTTTGGAATGAGCATGGTGATTCTGGGCGTTGCCGGAGAATATCGAGGGCGCGTGGGGGTGAACGCCTTGTGGCCGCGCACGGCCATCGACACCGCAGCGCTTACGCAGATCAAGGCCCAGTTGGGTCTGGCCGCCGTACGTTCGCCGCAAATCATGGCGGATGCCGCGTGGTATTTGATGACCTCCGACGCGCGAACCACCACCGGGCAATTTTTTGTTGACGATGAATTGCTGGCCCTGCACGGCGTGAAGGATTTATCGGCGTATGGGCCCGATGGCGTTCAAGACATCGATCTGGCGCCGGATTTTTTCGTGCCCAGTCTGCGCGAATTGCGCTGACTACCGGAAGGGTAGGGGCGCGCGTCGCCGCTTAGGCGCCCCACACCTCTTTGCCATAGCGCAGGAAATTTCCGCCAAGAATTTTCTTAATCCGATTGTTTGAGTAACCGCGCCGGCTCAGTCGTTGGGCCAGATCGCAGAAGTTTCGTTAATCGCGTTTCTCCTATTTCTTGGGACCGACCAAGACGAATGCCGCACCCTGCGGGTCGCTGGCGCGAATGATCCACTCGCCGGTGGGCACCTGATGCGGTCCCATGACAACGGCGCCACCGTGCGCTGTGACCTGAGCGCTGGCTGTATCGATGTCCTCGACGTTGAAGCAATACAGCCAGTAGGGGCGCGATGCCATTGGATCGTTCATCATCCCGCCGACCATATCGCCGCTGCCATAGTTGAATTGCAGATACGTCCCCATCGGTCCCATCTCCAACTCCTGCACCTTGCTCCAACCGAACTGTGCGCTGTAGAACGCGAGCGCGGTCTTCCAATCCTGGGTGTGCAGTTCATGCCAGCCGCCGTGACCGGGCTTTCCCGGTGCGAAGGCGACTGCCGCGCCGGTGCCGCTCGGCGCCATGATGTACAGCGCCGCGCCTTGCGGGTCTGCAACCATCGCGATGCGGCCGACATGCGGCAAATCCATGGCGGGCATGTGGAGGGCGCCACCGGTGGCGACGACGCTCGCCACGCTTTTGTCGACATCGGCGACGCTCACATAGCCCAACCAACCGGGCCGCATGCCTGATTTAGCGGCGGCTGTCGGGATGGCGATCAAGCCGCCGACACCGGCGCCATTCATGGTGAGAATGCGATAGTCCATGCCGGTTTGTCCCGAATCATTCGCCGCCCATCCAATGACCGCGCCATAAAAGCGGGCGGCTGCGTCGGGATCGGTGGTCAAAAGTTCGTACCAGATGAAGCTGCTTGTCATCGTTTGGGTGCTCCTGTCTTTTGCGAGGGCTTTTGGAATAAGAGTCGAATGTAACGTTGCAGATGATCGATGGAATCATTGAGTACTGTGCGTGGCGCTCACTGCCACTCAGCCGGTCCGTATTTACCGATGTACGGGCGAAGGAGCGTTCCCGCGCGCGGCAATGTGCACCACCAATCCAAACACAGCCATCACCCAGACCACGACCGGGCTCGACGGCAGGTCCATCACGGTGGACAACGCGAGACCCACCGCATAGCTGACGACTCCCAGACTCAAACCGGCGATCAATTGTCGCTCCGGCGGCAATCGATATGTCGCCAGTGCAGGCACGATCAGGCTCGTGAACACGAGATAAACGCCCACCAATTGCACGGACACGGTGACCATGACGGCAAACATCACATAGAAACCGGCGCGGCCGATTTTTTCTCGAAAGCCAAACCAGGCCACCAGAAACAAGCCGGTAAGGATCGCAGCGCGGGTCAATTGTTGTGTCGAGACCCACAGTATTTGTCCGGCCAGCAGATCTTTGAGGTCTTCGCCCCCATGCGGATCATTCGCCAACAGCAGTATCTGTGCGGTGGAGGCGAGGACGAACAATACGCCGATCACTGCTTCTTGAACCTCAGGACGTTTGCGTTCGGTCCAGGTAAGTAGCAGCGCACCGAGCAGCGCCGCCGTCACGGCCGCCGCCTGTGTCCACCAACCCAGTGTCTCGAAGCCAAGCGAGTGCGCGACGATGACGCCGAGGCCCGCGACCTGCGCGATCGCCAGATCGATGAAGACGATGCCTCGGGCCAATACCTGCTGACCCATCGGCACGTGTGACAGCGACACCAGCAGACCGGCAATCATTGCCGGCCACAAAATGCTCAAACTCTCGGTCAGATTGCTCACTTGGCCACACCCAGCAGGCGACTCACGGTGTCATCGAACAGGCCGAACAAGTCTTTGGCTTCGGGTGTGCCACCCACCGTGTAGGGCAGGGTGACCACCGGTGCATGCACGCGTTCGGAAAGCCAATCCACGGCCTTGGAGTCGTTGTACGCATTGCGCAGAATCATCTTCGCGGGTGTCGCATTGAGCTTCACCACGAGCTGTGCGAGATATCCGGCGGTCGGCGGCACGCCGGGCTTGGGCTCAATGGCGGCGAGTTCCTGAAGGCCGAGCCAATGGCACAGATAGGCCTGATCGCGATGGATGACGACCACCGGCACACCCTTGAGCGGGGCGGCCGCGGCCTCCCACTTGACGATCGCGGCTTGCCACCGAGTCTGAAAGTCGGCGGCACGCGCCGTGTAGTACGCAGCATTCGCGGCATCTGCGAGCGCGAGCTTTGCAGTCAGTGCCTTGGCGACCAGCGCGATATTGTGCGGGTCGAGCTGCGCGTGCGGATTGCCTTGCGGGTGAATGTCGCCGAGTGAGCGATCGACGCTGGTCGGTACTTCCATCAATCGCAGCGCGGAGGTGGCTTCGAAGTAACCAGTGCTGCCGGGTTGTATGCGGGCATTGCCTGACTCCTGCAGCAGGACCGGCAACCAACCGATTTCCAACTGTGCTCCGGTCGCCACCACCAGGTCGGCCGAGCGAGCGCGCGCAACCAGACTGGGTTTTGCTTCGACGCGATGCACATCTTGAAAAGCGCTGGTTGCCGCATACACGTCCACCTTGTCGCCGCCGATTTCCTTGGTCAGCGAAGCCCATTCGGGAGTGGTGGCAAGCACCTTGAGCGCAGCCTGCGCGGGCGCCGTGGCGAACAGGGCGGCAAGCGCCAGAACCGGCAGTGTGATTTTGTTCATGGAAGGCTCCTAAAACTTATGCGCGCCGTGAGCGCCGATGCTGTACAGGTATTGCAGAAAAATTTGGTTGTCGCGCGCGTCGCGCCGCGCCTGGTCTTGTGCGTATTGCAATCGCAAGCGCGAAAACTCGCTGGGATTCCAATCCAACATCAGGCTGACACGATCGGGGTTGGCAGCGGCGAGATCCGGAAAGTCGGCGCGATCCAGCAATCCGGTCGCGACCAGTCCGATGGCGGGGTCGCCGGTATGCAACGAGTCGTAGCGCAAGCCCAACCGCCAGCGTGGCCGGAATTGATACACCCCTTGTGCATACCATCCCGACTGCGAGCTGCGGTAGGAACTGCTCAGGTTGCTGCCCTGCGTGTCGAAAACGAGTGCACCGGATTCGGTGCGATGCATGTATTCGGCTTGGAATTTGAATTGCCGTTCGATTGAATTGCCCAGCGGCGCCCACTTGTAGATGAAGTCGGCGCCCCACAGACGCGATGAACCCGTGAAGGCGTCGAGGAGGGGTGTGCCGTTCGCGTCAACGCTGTCGAAACTGCGATCTTCAGCGCGTTGGTCCAGCCACGACACTCCTGCGCGCCAGCTTGCGGAGTCCCCGATGTCGTTGCCCGCGTGCATGAACAAGGTGGTGGAGTTCATGCCGTTGCGGTTGCGGTCCGTGCCGGGGAAATGGCGGCCATTGCCGGTCTCCGCACCGAACTCCATGAACAAGTCGGTGGGCGCGAGCCACTTGACCTGCAAACCGTCGGTCGCGTACTGACCGCCGAGAAAGGCCTGATACACAAGCGGTTGGTCGATGAAGTCCCAGGCATGCGCGTGCACTTCGTTGACGTAGCCGATGCCGGAGAAGAAGCGGCCGCCTTTGAGCAGCAACCCAGCGGGGAGCGAGGTGGTCTTGAAGTACGCTTCTTCAGCGTGGAATGAGTCGTCGGAGCCGATGGAGGCAGTCAGATTGGCAAGGAAGTACGGATCGACATTGGCGGCCAAGGTGATTTCCGACTCGCCCAGATTGAAGCTGCGCTCGCCGGGTCCGATGTCGCCGCCCGGCATGAATCCTGCGATCCGATAATTGGCCGGGTCCTGCGACAAGCTGGCGTAGTTGCCTGCGAGGATCACCGACACTGCCGGATTGAACGCCGATTGCCCTCCGCCACCCGCCGGGGGTGGTGGTGGCGGCGCTTCGACAACCGCGGCAGCGGCACCGGCCTGCGCTTCAAGCTGCGCAATGCGCGCCTCCAGCGCCGCAATCTTCTCCGCATACGCCGCCTTCATGGCCGCGACGTCGGATTTCAGGTCCGTTAATTCATCCGCGCGCGCGCGCGCGGTACACATCATCAACAGCAGTGACAGCAGGACAGTGCCTGCGCCCCGATTCTTCAGCCTCGACATGGAATTACTCCGCAATCTTCATGGAACAAGTCCGCATCGCGACGACGCGCGCGGAATCCAAAACTGATTAGCGGAGAGCGGGAGGGCCTTGAGCCTGGAAGAAGTGACGCGCTGCGGTGTTGACGCAGCTTATGGAAAAGTCATTCGGTGAATGCGATGGCGGCGCGACAGTCAGCAACGCGCCGGCGGTTGCCGATCCACTGGTCGTCAACACCGAGCCGAAGGTGGCGCAGTCACCGCACAGTGTCGCATGCTGAACGACACGGTCCGGTTTGCCTGCAGTGGTTTGTAGATGCGAGTAGGCGTGCGCCAGCGCTCCGATTTGCGCCAGGGTCAGCGCAAAAGCGAGAATCACCGCGGATCGGAACAAAGTCCTGGCTCGAAACACACGCCACCTGGAGTCTGAAGGCAGGGTCATCGTAGCAGGGTTGCCGCTGTTCGACACCAGGGCGTGAGTCGAGGAGAGGCTCGGGGGCGGGTTCTTGCGGCGCGGTCAGGAGGGTCGCCAGAGGTATTCGTCCAGCGACTCCCGCCATCCGAATCGCTGCAGGTCGATGCGCTGATTATGGAAGATGACGCCTTCCGCCATCAGTAATTCGCGCTGCTTTCGCGCCGACGAGCTGCCCGCGAGAAGTGAAATCCGGCCCTGTGCGTTGACCACCCGATGCCAGGGAATCCGTCGTGCGGACGGCAATGTACGCAGCGCGCGTCCGACGCGGCGGGCACCCCGCGCAAGGCCGGCGCGTTCGGCGATCCAGCCGTAAGCGGCCACCTTGCCGCGCGGAATCTGCCGTACCGTGCTGTAAATGCGCTCGTCCAATTCCTGCGGCGTCAAAGAGCCGATTGCTTGCCGGCGATTCCTCGAGGTCGGACCTTGCATCCGTACAGTGTACTGCGGCATTGTCTTGGCTTGAACGCCATCCCCGGCGCTGTTTCTGGGCGCACGGGTGGCTGGTGTGACTGCCGTTACCGGGTCAGGCCTGCGAGTTCAGTTGCTGCTCAAGGTCATGCAGCGTGCGATAGCACTCGAGCACTTGTGACACGCTCGAATTGGGCTCGCGCTTGTCGCGTATCGCGTTGAAGAATTCGCGGTCCTGCAACTCGATGCCGTTCATCGACACATCCACCTTGGAGACGTCGATCTTTGCATCTTTGCCGTCGAACAAATCGTCGTAGCGCGCGATGTACGTGTTGTTGTCGCAGATGTAACGGAAAAACGTCCCGAGCGGCCCTTCATTGTTGAATGACAGGGAGAGCGTGCAGATGGCGCCGGAGGCGCTCTTGAGTTGGATGGACATGTCCATGGCAATGCCCAGCGTCGGGTGCGGCGGACCTTGCACTGCGTGTGCCACGGTGACGGGACTGCCGGTCTGGTAGGCGAACAGGTCCACGGTGTGTGCCGCATGGTGCCAGAGCAGGTGATCGGTCCAAGAGCGTGGTTGACCCAGCGCGTTCATGTTCGTGCGCCGAAAAAAATACGTCTGCACGTCCATTTGCTGGATTTTGATATCGCCGTGCGTGATGCGCTGATGCACCCATTGATGGGAAGAGTTGAACCGCCGCGTGTGGCCGACCATGCAGACGAGCCCGGTGCGCTGCTGCATGCGGGCGACGGCCTCGGCGCCCGACCAGCTATCCGCCAGCGGAATCTCCACCTGGACGTGCTTGCCGGCCTCCATGCATTGCAACGCCTGATCGGCGTGCATCTGCGTCGGTGTGCACAGGATGGCAGCGTCGACGCCCGGCTGCGCCAGCGCTGCACCCAAGTCGGTGGTGATGTGCGGAATGCCGTACTTCGCAGCGGCTGCGCGCGTGGCTTCCAAGTCGCGCCCCACCAAGGAGACGGCTTCGATTCCGCCGATGGTCTTGATGGCATCCAGGTGCTTTTGTCCGAAGGCGCCGACGCCGGCGAGTACCACTTTCATGTCGCATTCTCCAGAATCAAATGACCCACCGCCGTATTGGAGGCCGGGACATGATAAAAACGATGGTGCTGTCGTACGCGCTTGTTGAGCGCGCCCCGCATGATCAACCACATGACGAGTTCAATGCCTTCGGAACCCGCCTCGCGCACGTAGTCGAGGTGCGGCATCTGGGCGAGTTTGTCGGGGTTGGAAACGATTGACTCGAGAAATCGCTGATCGAAGGGGGTGTTGATGAGACCGGCCCGCGCCCCCTGCAATTGATGGCTCATGCCGCCCGTTCCCCAGATCTGCACATTGAGATCTTCATCAAAACTGTCCACTGCCTGCCGGATGGCTTTGCCGAGTTGGTAGCAGCGGTTACCCGAGGGCGGCGGATACAGCACCACGTTGACCGCGAACGGAATGACCCTGCAGGGCCATGCCTGCGGTTGTCCGAACAGCAGCGACAAGGGCACGGTCAGGCCGTGATCGACCGTCATCTTGTTGACGATGGTGAGATCGAAATCGGATTGAACGACCGACTGTGCGATGTGCGCGGCAAGTTCTGGAGCGCCCTGAACTGTTGGTACCGGTCGCGGCCCCCAACCTTCGTCGGCCGGTTCGAACGAAGGCGCGCAACCAATGGCGAACGTCGGCACGATGTCCAGACTGAAGGCCGAGGCGTGATCGTTGTACACCAGAAAAACCACATCGGGTTTGTTGACCGCAATCCAGCGCTTGGAGAATTCGTAGCCCGCAAACAGCGGCGCCCAATACGGATCCTTGGTTTTGCCTTGATCGATGGCGGCGCCGATAGCCGGCACATGCGACGTCGCGATACCGGCGGTGATCCTAGCCATTGCGCTTATCTCCCTTGAGGTTGGTGTCCTGCGGCGCACGCCCGCCGGACAACATCATCTGCGCATAGGCTTCCTGCGTCATGCCGGTCATTGACGCGGCAGCGAATTGAAAGCTCTTGCCGTCGCACGAGAATATCTTGGCCAGGTAGTAGATGTTGCCGCCGAGTGCGATCATGCGATTGTAGTCGCGCGCCAACACCGCCAGCTTCTGCTCTTCGCTCATCGGCCATTTGTCCAGGTATGCGCGCTCGCCGGCCTTGAATCCGTCCCGATTCGCAGCCTGCATCAACGACATGCAAAACATGTTCAGGTGATATCCGCGTCGTGCCTGGTCGGCATCGAAGACGGTCGTGCCCGGAATGTCCGCATACGGTTTGTGAAGTGCCACGATGCGCTCCTATCGGGACCAGTACAGTCGCATCGGATTGGAAACCAGCAGTTTTTGCTGCAGGTCGGCGGTCGGTGCGATGCGCGGAATGTAGTCGACCAGATGACCGTCATCGGGCATATGGCCTTTGAGATTCGGATGCGGCCAGTCCGTGCCCCACAATACCCGGTCAGGGAATTGTTGCACGATGCGTTGCGCAAACGGAATGACGTCCTCGTAGGAAGGCGGCCCGGACGAACTGAGTCGCTCGGGGCAGGAGACCTTGCACCAGAAATTCTCGCGTTCGCGCATCAATCGCTCGAACAGCCCGAACTCCGGTCCGTCTACCGGCTTTTTGACATCGGGTCGGCCCATATGATCGACCACCACCGGCGTCGGCAGTGAGGCAAAGAAATCAAACAAGTCCGGTAAAACCGCTGCCTCAAAGTAGATGACGATGTGCCAGCCCATCGGGGCGATGCGCTGCGCGATGCGCATCAACACGTCGCGCGGTGTCACGTCCACCAGGCGCTTGACGAAGTTGAAGCGGACGCCACGAACGCCGACGCGGTCCAGCTCTTGCAATTCGTAGGTGGTGACTTCCTCACGAACGGTGGCAACTCCGCGGGCCCGTCCGCCGGAGGCCTGCAACGCATCCGCCAGCGCGCTGTTATCAGCGCCGTGGCAGGTCGCCTGCACGATCACATTGCGCTCGAAGCCCAGGAAGTCGCGTAGCTGCCAGAGCTTTTCCTTCGGCGCATCGCAAGGAGTGTATTTGCGCTCCGCGGCGTATGGAAAAGTGCCGCCGGGCCCGAAGACATGACAATGCGCATCGACCGATCCGGGCGGAGGCGTGAAACGCGGCTTGGAAGGCCGTGGATGGAAGGGCAGCCAGTTGGCATCGGTCTTGAAGTCGCCGGTCGCGCGGACGGCTGCAAAAGTTTCCGGCAATGTCGAAGGATGGGTGCTCACTGACCGCGTGCCTTCAATTGAACATCCAGACGCGGAAACACGCGCCGCGCGTTGCCTTCAAAAATGCGGTGCTTGTCCTCGGCCGGTAGCGGCAGGGCATCGATGTATCGCTTGGTGTCGTCGAAATAATGTCCCGTCTCCGGATCGATGCCGCGCACGGCGCCGACCATTTCCGAGCCAAACAGAATATTGTCCAGGTCGATCACTTTCACCAGCAGATCGATGCCCGGTTGGTGATAAACGCAGGTGTCGAAGAATACATTTTTCATGACGTGCTGGCGCAACGGCGGCCGTTTGAGCATATCCGCCAGGCCGCGATAGCGGCCCCAATGGTACGGTACGGCGCCGCCGCCGTGCGGAATGATGAATCGCAGCGTCGGAAAGTCCTTGAACAGATCGCCTTCCAGAAATTGCATGAAGGCCGTGGTGTCGGCATTGATGTAATGCGCGCCGGTGGCGTGAAAATTCGGATTGCACGAACCGGAGACGTGAATCATCGCCGGCACATCCAGTTCCACCATCTTTTCGTAGAACGGATACCAGTGGCGATCGGTCAGCGGCGGCGCGGTCCAGTGTCCGCCCGAGGGGTCCGGGTTCAGGTTGCAGCCGATGAACCCCAAGTCGGTGATGCAGCGTTCGAGTTCGGCGATGGAATGGGCTATGGGCACGCCTGGTGACTGCGGCAACTGGCAGACGCCGACGAAATTCTCAGGGTAAAGATCAGTCACGCGTTTGATCAGATCGTTGCAGGCCAGGGTCCAGGCTTGTGAAACCGCCTCGTCGCCTATGTGGTGCGCCATGGTGGAGGCGCGCGGCGAGAAAATGGTGAGATCGGCGCCGCGCTGCCGCTGCAGTTTGAGTTGCTGTGTCTCGATGGTCTCACGGATGTCATCGTCACTGATGACGGCTGTCCCAGGCGGCGCCAGCGCCGGGTTCTTGATGCGGGCAATCTGCGCTTCGCGGAATTGCTGATGCGCGGCCGGTGCCGTCGTGTAGTGTCCGTGGCAATCGATGATCAACATCGCAGTTCTCCGTTGGCGCGCAACATCAGCCCACCGTCCATAGATGCCCAGGCACGTACACCTCACCGTGCATCAGCTTGCGCGCCGTGCGCAGCAGTGCCGATCGCTCCACTTGCAGTTTGCCGCCGTCGAATGTCACCTGCATGGTGACGGTGAAAAATCCGCTGGGGTGCTCGATGTCGAGGCGTCGCTGTGCGCCACTGCCCGTGGATTGTGCGAGAGAGGCTGCCACCGAGCCTGGCGCCATGCAAGCCGTGGCAACGCTGACCGCGCCGAGCACGCCGATGGCTTCGTGTACCCGATGAGGAATGAAGCTGCGGGTGTTGAGCGCGCCGCCCGCGATGGGTTTGGAAATCAACGTCATCTTCGGCACGGTCTTTTTCGTGACATCGCCGAGATTCATTCGCGGTCCCAATTGCAACCGGATCTTCTCGAGACGGGCGCGCAACGCTGAATCGCCTTCGAGTTCGTCAGGGGATTCGTCGCCGGATTTGCCGAGGTCGGCAGCGCGCAGAATGACCACCGGCATGCCGTTGTCGATGCAGGTGACTTCGATGCCGTCGATGGTGTCCACGACGTTGCCGGTGGGAAACAACGCTCCACAGCTGGAGCCGGCGACGTCGAGGAAGTCGATGTCGACCGCCGCCGCGGTGCCGGGTACGCCGTCGATGCGCGCCTCGCCTTCATACTCGACGATACCCGAGGGAGTGGCGACAAATGCGACCGCAATGCTGGCGGTGTTCACCATGTGAATGCGAACCGGTGTGATGGCGCCGCGTGGGGCAACCAAGCCGTTGTCGATGGCCCACGGTCCGACGCCGGCCAGAATGTTGCCGCAATTCTGGCTGTCGCTGACTTCGCACTTGTCGACCACGACTTGCAGGAACAGGTAATCGACATCAGCGTCGGCACGCGTTGCCGGGCCGATGACCGCCACTTTGCTGGTCAACGGGTGCGCGCCACCGACGCCGTCGATCTGACGTACGTCCGGGGAGCCCATGGCGGCAAGCAGGACGCGGTCCCGCAAAGTCCGGTCGGCGGGCAGATCGCGCGCGTGGAAGTACAGTCCTTTGGAGGTGCCGCCGCGCATCAGCGTGGCGGGGATGGCCTTGAGCATGCGGCTATTCCGGCGGAAAGTCGTCGCTGTATCGCAGGCCGCGTTGTTCGAGGCGCTCGCGAATGCTGTAGATGTCGAGGCCCAGCTCGCCGGCCTGCAGCCGCAGCCGCACCGCCGCCTCCTTGGATTCACGCTCGGTGCTTTGACGCAACACAGTCGCCGCCTGCCGGCGCGGCACCACGCACACGCCATCGTCATCTGCGACGATCACATCGCCGGGACAAATCGCGGCGCCGCCGCAAACTACCGGGACGTTGACGCTGCCGAGTGTTTCCTTGACGGTGCCTTGTGCGGAGACGGCCTTGGACCAGACTGGAAAGCCGATCTGCTGCAATTCGCTAACATCGCGCACACCGGCGTCGATGATCAGGCCGCGGACGCCGCGCGCCAGCAACGAGCTGCCCAGCAATTCCCCAAAGTAGCCGGCGTCTGAAAAAGATGTGGGCGCCACCACCAGGATGTCGCCCGCCTGACATTGCTCCACCGCGACGTGGATCATCCAGTTGTCGCATGGCGCCGTACTCACGGTGACGGCGGAGCCGGCGATTCGAGAACCTGCGTAGATGGGCCGAATTGCGGGAAAGAGCAGGCCGGTCCGGCCTTGCGCCTCGTGCACGGTGGCGACTCCGCAAGCTGCCAGGCCGTCGATGGTGCGGCTGTCCGCGCGATGAATGTTTCGATACACGATGCTCATAAATTTTGCTTCTACGAGTCAATTGTGGGAGTGAGCCCTATTGTGCGTCCATTCTCGCTTTCATCCCATTTGCTATTCTGCATAAGATATAAGAAATTGATACGAATATGAACGAACTGCCGAATCTCCGCCATCTCCTCGTGCTCTGCAGCGTGCGGCATCTGGGCACGGCCAGCGCAGCCGCGCTCGCTGTTCACCGGTCGCAACCCGCGGTGACGCAGGCCATTCAGCACATGGAACGGTATTTTGGCGTTGTGTTGTTCGAGCGCGGGCCGTTGGGAATGACGCTGACGATGGCCGGCGATGCAGCATTGCGCCGCGTGGACCGCTGCCTTGAACAATTGCGCGAAGGTGTGCGTGAGACACAAGCGGCGGGACGGGCGCAGGTTTCCGACCTGCTGCTGCGGGTGACGCGGGGGCAGTTGCAGGCGCTGATGGCGCTGGATGATCACGGCAGCTTCGCGGCCGCCGCGCAGGCGTTGCAAGTGCCGCGTCCGAATCTGCATCGGGCGGCGCGGGATCTGGAGCGTATCCTCGGCGTGCCCCTATTTGAACGGACCAGCTACGGCGTCAATGCAACGCGTGAAGCAGGAATGCTGGCGCGCCGAGCACGCCTCGCTCGCGCGGAACTTAAGCAGGCGCATGCCGAAGTGTCGACACTCGCAGGTGTAGATCGAGGCGGCACCGTCATTGGCGCGATGCCGTTGGCGCGCAGCGTCCTGGTGCCTGCGACCGTGTTGGCGTTTGCGACCGCTCACCCTGAGCACCGCGTGTCCATCCTGGACGGACCCTATGAAACCCTGTTGGTCGCTCTGCGGCAGGGGCACGCAGATCTGCTGGTGGGCGCGCTGCGCGATCCTCGGCCGGGACCGGACGTGCGACAGGAACACCTGTTCGACGATGCACTGGCATTGGTCGTACGCGCGCAGCATCCGCTGGCCACGAAGCGGCGGGTGTCCGTGCGGGATCTGGCGCGGTTCGCGTGGATTGCGCCGCGGGCTAGTTCCCCGCTGCGCCGTCAATTTGACGCGCTGATGCAGGCCATTGGAACCGACGCACTTGCACAGCCCATCGAGTGCAACTCGCTGGTTGCAGCGCGAGCCTTGTTGATGGGCAGTGACCGGTTGCTGCTGTTGTCGCAGCATCAAGTGCAGTACGAGTTGCAGGCGGGGCAACTGGTCACGCTGGTGCATCCCCTGGGAAACGTCACCCGCGCCATTGGAGTGACCGTACGCGCGGACTGGCGGCCAACGACCTTGCAGCATCAATTGTTGGAGTTGTTGCGCGGCCAGGCGCAGCTTGTTCGAAAAGTGCAAGTCTGTAACTGACTCGTGCCGGAACGGCGGGGTTTGCAGGACTACGCTTGCGCCGTGACCACCACCGTCAAAACCTGCATTGCCATCATCGGAGCAGGGCCCTCCGGCCTGCTGTTGTCGCAACTTTTACAGCGCAGCGGCATCGACTCCATCGTGATCGAGCGACGGTCACGCGACTATGTCGAATCTCGAATCCGCGCCGGCTTGCTGGAGCCCGGTACTGTCGAATTGCTCCGCGAGGCCGGCGTTGACGAGCGGCTGCAGCGCGAGGGACTGGTGCATGGCGGCTTCGAGATGGTGTTCGACGATCATGTGCACCGGATCGACCTGCACGGACTCACCGGACGGGACGTCACCGTGTACGGTCAAACCGAAGTCCAGGTGGACCTGGCGACTGCACGTGTCGCGGCGGGCGGCGATGTGCGCTTCGAGTGCAGCGATGTCGCCATCAGTGACTTTGACAGCGCGAAGCCGCAGGTGACCTTCAACTGGCAGGGCAAAGCCCATCGGGTGCAGGCCGACTTCATCGCCGGTTGCGATGGATTTCACGGCGTGTGCCGCGCGAGCGTGCCGAGGACATCGATTCGCGAATTCGAACGCGTGTATCCGTTCGGCTGGCTGGGTGTGCTGGCAGATGTCGCGCCCCTGGCGCATGAACTGGTGTACGTCAACAATGCCCGCGGCTTCGCCCTGTGCAGCATGCGCTCTTCAACCCGCAGCCGCTATTACCTGCAATGCCCGTTGGAGGATCGCGTCGAGGATTGGTCCGACGCACGCTTCTGGGAAGAATTGGCGCGGCGCCTGCCGGCTTCGCATGTGTCGCAACTGACCACGGGACCTTCGATCGAAAAGAGCATTGCGCCGTTGCGCAGCTTTGTGGCCGAGCCAATGCGGTTCGGCAGTTTGTTTCTGGTGGGTGACGCGGCCCATATCGTGCCGCCGACCGGCGCCAAGGGTTTGAATCTGGCGGCAAGCGATGTGCGCATTCTGTACCGGGGACTGGTGGAACATTGCCGTTTGCGAAACGATGCGTTGCTCGATGCGTATTCGAGCACCGCACTGTTGCGGGTGTGGAAGGCGACGCGCTTTTCGTGGTGGTTCACCACGCTCATGCACCGCTTCCCCGACGATGAAATAGGCCGCAAGCTGCAGGTTGCCGAATTGGACTACACGCACGGTTCAGCGGCCGCCTGCGCTTCGATCGCGGAGAATTACGTCGGGCTGCCGTTTCCTGACGGATACTGACCCGCCGCTCTCAAAAGCCGCTGGCGTTCCGGTGCGCAAGCTTGTACTTTTCATACCTGCAAGGGGGTGCGGGGTGAGAATTCGACGCGAACAAATTCCGGTGTTTGCCTTATATGGCGAACAACGACGAGGCGGCAGCCGTCCTGCACCTTTACATATCGAGAGCATTCAGTCGCGCAGCCGACGCTATAGCTGGGAAATCGCGCCCCACCGTCACGAGTCACTGTGTCAATGTCTGTTCGCGCGCCGCGGACCCGTCGAGATTCATCTGGAGGACATGCAGCAGCCCCTCAGCGCTCCTGCACTCGTCATCGTGCCGGCCGGAGCCGTGCATGGATTTCGCATGGGCGAGGACACGGCCGGATTTGTGCTGACTGTCGCGCTGGATGAATTGCTGTTGTCGATGAGCGGCGTCGGGCCGCAGCGTGTGGCAGCGTTCTTCGATGTTCCGCGAATCATCGATCTGCGCGGCGAGGAAGAGTTGGCAGATCGCCTGGAGCGGCATTTTTCCCTGTTGCACGATGAGTTTCAGCAACCCGACAGCGCCTCGTCGGCCCTTCCCACGATGCTGGCTGCGGCGCTCCTGTCATTGCTGGCGGCGCAGGTGGGAGATCAGTCCCCGGCCCGCGGTAACCGTTCGGCCTTCGCGATGATCCGACAATTTCGCGCACTGGTGGAAGTGCACGTGGCCGCGCATTGGCCGGTGCCGCGGTATGCGCGCGCACTCGGCCTGACCGAGTCTGCGTTGAATCGCTTGTGCCGGCGTGAACTGGGTTGCTCGGGGCTCGAGGTGGTGCAACAGCGGCTGGCATTGGAGGCTCGCCGCCGGTTGATCTATGTCGCAGCGCCCGTGGCCCGCATCGGCGCCGACCTTGGGTTTCGAGATCCCGCCTATTTCTGCCGCTTTTTTCGGCGGTTGACGGGCCATTCGCCTACTGTCTATCGAAAACAGTTGCAGTAGCCCGCATGCGCGATCAATTCGTTGTGCGCGCTGTCGATGCGGATCCTGCACAGGCCCGCTACTATTTGCATAATGCGCGGGCCGTTCCGCCGTGGGGTTTCATGATGATCATTATCGGTATATTTTTCAGCCTCGATCGGCGGTGGAACACGGAGTTGTCGAGGCGGTGACGGAACCGGCCGCTCACCTGGCCGATGCCGCATCCGAGGCTGAGGCGGCGCACTCGGGCCTGTGGCACCAGATGGGCTCGATTCGCCGCGCCATATTCTCTGCGCCCGCCGGAAGGCATTTACGGCTGATCGTGACGGGGATCGTCGTGGAGATCATCCTCACCTCCTACGGCCAGATTCGGCTTAACGGTTGGAACAAACCTTTTTATGACGCCCTGTCGCGACGCGATTTGGGAGACTTCCTGTTCCAACTGAGCGTGTTTTTTGTGATTGCGGGCTGTCTGCTGGTTCTCAATGTCGGTCAGCGGTGGCTGGTGGAGATGCTGAAGGTCAAGTTGCGCGAGGGACTGGTGCATAACCTCCTGCAGGAATGGATGCAGCCGCGTAGGGCATTCTGGCTGGCAAATTCCGGTCAAATGGGTGTCAATCCAGACCAGCGCATGCACGAGGACGCCCGCAAGCTGTGCGAGTTGTCGGCGGACCTTGGCGTCGGATTATTGCAGGCGTCCATTCTGTTTGGGTCGTTCGCCGGCATTTTGTGGGTGCTGTCTCGAGATTTTGTGTTTCGGATTGGTGAAGTCGACTACGGCGTTCCGGGCTTCATGCTCTGGGCGGCCATTGCGTATGCGAGCGCCGGTTCGATCCTCAGCTATTGGGTGGGACGCAGCCTCATCAACCGCAACGCGGAGCGCTATGCGCGTGAAGCAGACCTGCGGTTTTCCCTGGTTCGGGTCAACGAACATGTCGACGGCATTGCGCTGGCCGAAGGTGAGGCGGACGAAAAGCGGCGCATCGAGCAGCATTTCGGCAATGTGCTGGCCGCCACCCGGCGGCTGGTCCGCGGCCTCACCAAACTGACCTGGATCACGGCGGGTTTCGGCTGGATCACCATCGTCGCGCCCATTCTGGTGGCGGCGCCGTTGTACTTCACCGGCAAGATTTCCTTCGGCGGATTGATGATGGCCGCGGGTGCCTTCACGCAAGCGCAGTCGTCTCTGCGCTGGTTCGTCGACAACTTCAGCATCATCGCCGATTGGCGTGCGACGCTGTTGCGTGTCGGCAGCTTCCGCCATGCGCTCACCAGCACGCGCGAGCCGGATAGTTTCGAGTCGCGCATCGACTATGCAGATGGCGCGACCGGCACGTTTCTCATTGAAGGTCTGGAAGTTGTCTCACCGGCCGGCGCTGACCGAATCAAAGAACCCAGCGTGGCGGTGCATTCCGGCGACCGTGTCCTCATCGTTGGTGCCCCAGGCACGGGCAAGGCGCAACTGTTTCGTGCGCTGGCCGGTCTGTGGTCTTGGGGTTCCGGTCGGATCACGCGCGCCAAGGGAGAGCAAATTTTTTATCTGCCGCGCGGCACGCCGTACCTGCCACGGGGAACCTTGCGTGAGGTGCTTGCCTATCCGTCGAAGGCGGGCAGCTTCGATGACGCAGCATTTTCCCGTGCGCTGCATCGCATTGGATTGGAGCGTCTCGCGCCGATGTTGGACAAGACTTTGCGTTGGGACCGCGAATTGAGTCAGGACGAACAGTTGTGTCTCGCGTTCGCTCGCATGCTCATCCAGACGCCGCCCTGGGTGCTCATCGATGGTTCCTTCGGCTCGCTCGATGACGATGTCCTAGAGCGGGTATTCGACATTTTTGCAACCGAGCTCAAACGCAGCGGCATCATCCACATCGGCGGCGCCGCGGAGGCGCACGACCCGCTGTATTCACGCGTTCTGCACCTGGTCAAGTCGGAGACTGCGCGCCCGTTTGCGCCCGACAGGCCAGAACCGGGAGATCATACGTGAGATCGACTTGGCTCTCCCGAATCGCGGTGGTCGTGTGGATCGTCTGCGTCATGGCACTCACGCCGCTCGCCGCACTGGGCGATGATCTGGAGTTCCGGCCACCACCGTCGCCGACCGACAAGAGCACCGCTGAAGTCATGCGGGACCTGGCGATCCGCTTGATACCGGTGTACCAGGAGGACGATGCCGACAGGTACCTGGCAAACGTGTCGGCCCTGCAGATGGCCGCTCGCAATTACACGGCGGCAACCGCATCCCGCAAGAATTTGCGTGAGCGACGCCGCGGCAGCGAGACGGCACGTCCCGACGGACGTGCGGTGATCTTCGACATCTATGCACGAGCGCGCGCCACGGAAGCGGAACGGCGCGTGCCTTTCGCGGACAGTTTCGCCCGCACGTATCGCGACATCGTTCCACACCTGAGCGATCTCGAAGCGTTCGCCGTTTCCGAGCGGTTCAAGATTTCACCCACGTTCTATCGTGAAGCGTTGCAGCGAGTATTTGAACAACAGCGGATCCGCGACTCGATCAGCCCGAAGGAGGCGGTGGAATTGATTTGGGCGTACCTGGCCTTCGATGCGTATCGCAGCGTCGGTCCGCTGGTGGCCGGTCTCGACGCCGAAGATGATCGGCGTCGTTATGCACGCCAGTCCGGCATTCTGGTCAAGACGCCGGCGGGAGCGAGCATTTCGGTCCTGGTGATACGTCCGACGTCCGCCGCCAAGACAGCGCCTGCATTGCTCGAGTTCTCCATCGACACGTCGTTAAATGCGGCGCGTGAATCCGCGGCACATGGTTACGTGGGAGTGGTCGCTTACGCGCGTGGCAAATTGCAAAGTCCGCAAAAGATTGTTCCGTACCAGTTTGACGGCGAGGATGCCCGCGCGGTGCTCGAGTGGATTTCCCGGCAGTCGTGGAGTGACGGCCGCGTCGGCATGTATGGCGATGGTTACAGCGGGTTCACGGCTTGGTCTGCCGCCAAGATGCTGCCAGCGGTCCTCAAGGCGATCGCTACGTCCGCGCCGAGTGCACCGGGTATCAATGTCCCGATGGCGGGTGGCATCTTCCAAAACTCCGCCTACCGCTGGTCGTTGTACGTCACCAACACGGACGCTGCGCAGCAGGAGAGTTTTTACGACGATGCGCGCTGGAACGCGCTGGATCAGAAATGGTACCGAAGCGGCCGACCCTATCGGCAACTGGGTCTGCTCAACGAGAAACCCAATCCGATCTTTATCCGCTGGCTCAATCATCCCAGCTACGACCGATTCTGGCAGGTGATGATTCCCTACGCCAAGGAGTTCGCAAGCATCGACATCCCGGTGCTGACCATCACGGGCTATTACGCCGGCAGCCAGCCTGGTGCTTTGTACTATTTCAACGAGCATCTTCGGCACAACCCACAAGCCAATCACACCTTGTTGATCGGCCCGTACGACGATGCCGTCGGGCAACGCGGGCCATTGGCCCTGCTGCAGGGCTACCGAGTCGATCCGGCGGCGCTCATTGATGTGCTGGAACTACGCTATCAATGGTTCGACCATGTGTTTAAAAGCGGCTCACGTCCGGCGATCTTGAAAGACCGCGTGAATTTTCAGGTGATGGGTTCCAACGAATGGCGGTCCGCCCCGACTCTCGATGCCATGGCGGGTTCGACGGTGAGATTCTATCTCGATCCGGCCGGCACGCAGGATGCGCATCGACTCTCGCAGCGCAAGGGGTCAAGAATAAAATTCGTCAAGCAGATCGTCGATCTCAAAGATCGTGGCGATGCGGCGTGGACGGAGCCAACCGATTTCATCAGCAAGAGTCTTGCGACGCGCAACAGCCTCATGTACGTGAGTGAGCCGTTGACGAAGCCCTTTCAATTCAGCGGTCTGTTTTCCGGTTCGCTGGATTTCACGGTGAACAAGATGGACATGGACCTGAATATCAGCCTCTACGAGCTGACGTCGGGCGGCGACTATATCCATCTGTTCAATCCGACCTATGAATTTCGGGCCAGTTATGCGAAGGATCGCGTGCATCGCCGACTGCTGCAGGCCGGCGTCCGGCAGCAGCTTGCATTTCGCAGCGAGCGGCTGACCAGTCGCCAGTTCCAGAAGGGCAGCCGGCTGGTGATGGTGTTGGGATTGAGCAAACGGCCGGATCGCGAAATCAACTACGGCACCGGCAATGATGTGAGCGAAGAGTCCGTGGACGACGCCTTGGCGCCGTTCAGGATTCGCTGGTATGCGGACAGCTACATCGAAGTGCCGGTTCGCAGATAGCCGCTACTCGGCGTATCAGGGCATTGTTGGCAGCACCACGGCGGCACGCGTCACGGGGCCAAGCTGGGTGCCCGTGCTCGGTTCTGCGATGTTCACATAAAAGCTGGCGGCTTTACGACGGGCGGTCGGCGGATTGAAACGAATGAACAAAGTTGCGAATTGACGCCCGGTGGAGAAGGCGCGCGTGACACGCCCTTGCGGTGTGAAATCCGTGCCCGCCTTCGCTGTGCCGTCTTCGGTCCACCAAGTGAAGCGTTGTCCGTTCGTCGACCGATCGGAGCGGCGGACCCGAACTTCCACAAAATGTCCGTCGCGTCTGGCGACATAGACTTTTGAGGTCAACGAAATGCTGGGTTTCGGAATCGCGACAGGCGTCGATTCGATGCGCGGCGGACGTGCAATGGCCTTGGCCGAAGCGGTTGGTGCTGCCGCCGGCAATATCGCGGTCGACGGTGTCGTTGGCGCTTGAACCGGCACGGCGGGCGTCGGTATTACGGGCGCACTCGCAATCGGTGGCGGCTTCATCGCAGCCGGCACGGGCGGCGGCGCATGCGGCGGCGCGCGATGAAAGGCAAACAACGCAACGATCGCCAGCAACGCCATGCCCGCGGGCAGGGCAATTGCGGGCCAGTCAACCGGCTGACGCCGCGCCAGCCGTTGCAACGATGGAATATGCGGCAACCGTAGTAATCGCGCTAACTGCGGTAATTGCAGTAGACCTGGCCAGGCGGGTAATCGCGGCAACCTAGGTAACTGCGGCATCCGCAGCATCCTCGGCCAGACCGGCACAAAGCGGGCTTCGCGTGCAGCGAGCGGTGGCAAGTGATGCGGTTCGATTGAAACACCCAAGCGCTCCAGCCATTCGTTGACCGGGACCGAACGATGCTCTCTCGCCCACGACAGACCGGTGAGCAAGGTCTGCCATTGACGGTGGCTAAGGCGCGCCGGGCGTTGCGGACGCACCCCTGCGGCACGCGCCTGGATCGAACTGCGGAACTGGAAGGGATGACTGCCGTCGAGCAATTCATAGGCAAGGCAGGCCAGCGCGTACAGGTCATCGCGCGGGTCCGGTTGCTGGCCTTCGAGAATCTCGCAGCAGGCATAGGGCGGCGTCGCCGCCACCGGTGCCGACGCATCGTTCGCAATCGACTCCGCGCCGTCGGACCCGCTGGAGGTCCGCGAGGACCCGAAATCCAGGACTCGAACCTCGCCCTTGTGGGTGACCATGACATTCTGCGGTTTCAGGTCGCCGTGGATCACGTTGCGCGAGTGAGCGTGCGCCACTGCAGATCCCACCGATCGAATGACCGCCCAGGCGTATCGACGCGACAGAGGCTTGGCGTTCGCGCGCGCAAGAAGATCGCTGAGCCGTTCGCCCTCGAGCAGTTCCATCGTATAAAAGGCCAGATCGCGATCCCGGTCCAGTTCATAGACCTTGACGATGTTGGGATGCGACAGCACCTGCGTGCAGTAAAATTCGCGCCGCAGTTGAATGAGGATGGCCGGCCTCTGATTGATTCGTTCGCGCAGCACTTTGACGGCGACCCGGCGATCCGCATCCGCCGGTAACACGCCACAGCGGTCGATTGCCTTGAATACCGTGGCCATGCCGCCGCTGCCGATGGCCGCTTCCAATGTGTAGCGGTCGCGCAGGACAACGCCTGCGGCGAGGACCTGCGGCACTGGCTGCAAAGTTGACACGGGCGTGGAGTCGACAACTGGCGATGCGCTCGGGGTTTCCGCTATCGACGCTGCGATGATCGTTGCCGGCGATGCAGTCGACCATCCGCGCGGCGCGTCAGCCGAGAGTTGGATTTGCGCGTCGATGAGCGCGGCGTCCTGCACCTCGTGCAAGTGCGATGTGTCGGACTCGACATCGGTTCTGGCGAGCGGCACCAGTTCCACGGTGGTTCCGAAATCCACGCTCTGCAATTCACGCAGTGCTATTCGCGACTTGACGGAGTGGAACAGATCATCGGATAGCTGTCCGAGTCGGTATCGCTGATCGAGAAGCGACAGCACGTACCAGGCCGACTCGGTGGCGGCGCCACGACGTTCAAACGATTCGCGCACGAAATCCTCTTCCGAACATTCGCCGCGAGCAAGTTCATCTAGTCGCTTGCGCAAATCGAATGCGGGAGGAGTCGAGCGGCGTCGTACGACGTCGGCTTGAGCCTCACTCATGATTGTCGGGTCCTGCACATTGCCTGCTCATTATGCGCGTGCGATATGAAAAGGCGAGTGAGTCAAGATCTTATGTAAAGTCTTGGTAACTTCTTTAGTGTGTGTGCGACGCCCGGCTGCGGTGGATCACAAACAGTTCCGCCAATTGCTCGATCATGGCGCCGGCGAGTTGTTCGATGTCGGTGATGGCCACGGCGCGGGAATAGAAGTCGGCGACGTCATGACCGATGCCGATGGCGGTCAGTTCAACGGCCGACCGCTTTTCGATCCATTTGATGACATTGCGCAGATGTTGTTCGAGATAGCCGCCGGGGTTCGCCGACAAGGTGGCCTCATCCAATGGCACGCCGTCGGAAATCACCATGAGGATTTTTCGTTGCTCGGTGCGGCGCAGCAAGCGATCGTGAGCCCACAGTAACGCTTCGCCGTCGATGTTCTCCTTGAGGATATCTTCGCGCAGCATCAGGCCGAGATTGCGGCGTACCCGCCGCCAGGGCATGTCGGCGGATTTGTAGATGATGTAGCGGACATCGCTCAAGCGGCCGGGCCCGGGCGGATTGCCGGCCCTCAGCCAGTCTTCGCGCGACAAGCCGCCTTTCCAGGCTCGAGTGGAGAAGCCGAGGATTTCAATTTTGACGCCGCATCGCTCCAAAGTGCGCGCCAGAATATCGGCGCAGAGCGCCGCCACCATGATCGGCCGGCCGCGCATCGATCCGGAATTGTCCAACAGCACTGTGACCACGGTATCCTTGAAATCGATCTCGTCTTCCATTTTATATGGCAGAGCCGCCAGTGGATCGACGATGACGCGCGACAGCCGCGCAGCGTCCAGCACGCCTTCCTCCACATCGAAGGACCAGCCTCGCTTTTGGCGCGCACGTAGCAGTCGCTCCAGGCGTTGCGCCAGTCGGCCGACGGCGCTGCGCACCGCCTCGGATTTCAAGTCAAGCTGCGCCCGTAATTGTGCAAGCTCCTGCGGATCACTGAGTTGTTCCGCGTTCAACACTTCGTCGTGAAGGCGGGTGAACACGCGATAGTGGCGGTTGGGATCGTCGGAGTCATCGAAGGGCAGAATGCGTGTCAGGCGCTCGCCCTTGCTGTCGGTTTCGGCCTTGCGTTCGGTGTCCTCCGGATCCGGCGTGCGGGAGCCGAGCACCTCGGTGTCCGGAATCGGTGGGGCGTCTGTTTCCATCGTGCCGCGCTGTGGCTTCAATGCAAGTTCGGCGGCAGATTCGAGCGGCACATCGGAGGCTTCCGTGGCGGGCAGAGGCGGCGCCGTCGCCATCTGACGCCGCTGCGTGGCGGCGCCCAGTTCATATCCCAGGCCCAGATCCTTGACCCAATCGTGGACTGCGAACGCGAATTGCTCCTGGTCGTGCAGAGACTCGGCCAGCCGTGCCAGAGGCTTGGAACTGCGCGACCCCAGGTCGGTGCGCCAGCGGGCGAGGAAATCGGTCGCCAACGCCGGCGAGGGTTCGCCGGTGAGCCGCTCCCGCGCGAGCAACGCCAGCGCGTCGTTCATCGATGCGGTGTGCGTACTTTGCCCTGCGCGCAAGCCCTTGCGCTGCAGGGAATCGGTCAGCGCTGCGTTAAGATTCGACGCCACGCCTTTGAGGACGGCCGCGCCGAGCGCCTGGCACCGCACATCCTCGAGCGAATCGTAGAGTTCGCGGGCGCGAAATCCGTCGGGTCGATAGCGCGAGTGAATCGACGCGTCGTGATAGGCCAGTCGCATCGCGAGGCGGTCGGCGTGACCGCGAAGCCGTGACGCTTCGGCGCCGGTGAAAGGATCGTTGGGCAATGGCAACAGCATGCGCGCGCCATCCAAGAGCGGTCCCTGCGCGCTGAAGACGATGTCCAGGTCCTTCTGGCCGGCGAGGGCGCGCGTCGACTGGATCAGTGCACGCTGGAACTTTTCCAGCGCCGACACGGCGTGCGATGGCTTCAAACGACGGTCACGCGAGACGCCGCTTCGGGAAGGTCGGCACCGAAGGCGCGCTGAAAGAACTCCGCCACCGTGGTGCGTTCGAGTTCATCGCATTTGTTCAGAAACGTCAGCCGGAATGCCAGCGCGATGTCGTCGAAGATCAAGGCGTTCTGCGCCCAGGTGATCACGGTGCGCGGGCTCATCACTGTGGAGATGTCGCGGTTCATGAATGCGTTGCGCGTCATGTCGGCAACGCGAACCATGGACAGGATGGTGGCGCGTCCGGCCGCCGTGTCATACGCGGGCGTCTTCGCCAGCACGATGGCGGCCTCTGCATCATGCTCCAGATAATTCAGCGTGGTGACGATGGACCAACGGTCCATCTGGCCCTGATTAATCTGCTGCGTACCGTGATACAACCCGCTCGCATCGCCCAGGCCGATGGTGTTGCTGGTGGCGAAGAGGCGGAAGTGCGGATTCGGGCTGATGACGCGGTTCTGGTCCAGCAGCGTCAGTTTGCCGCTCGCCTCCAGAATGCGCTGAATGACGAACATCACGTCGGGCCGTCCGGCATCGTACTCATCGAACGTCAGCGCTACAGGGCGTTGGATCGACCAGGGCAGCAGTCCTTCGCGAAACTCAGTGACCTGCCGGTCGCCCTGCAGCACGATCGCATCCCGACCGATGAGATCGATGCGGCTGACATGGCCGTCCAGGTTGATGCGCACCATGGGCCAGTTGAGCCGCGCCGCAACCTGTTCGATATGCGTGGATTTGCCGGTGCCATGATAGCCCTGCACCATGACGCGGCGATTGAAGGCGAAGCCGGCGAGGATCGCGAGGGTGGTTTGTGGATCGAAGCAATAGCCCGGGTCGACCTCGGGCACGTATTCGCTGCGCTGGCTGAACGCGGGAATTTTCATATCGTTCGGGACACCAAAGGTTCGTGCGCTCACCTCGATATCCGGTTGCAATTGCAGTAGTTCGTCGGCGATGCTCACGTTTCAGCCTTGTGTCCGTGGGATCGGCTATCTTAAGCGATATTGTCGGCACCGGACCGGCGTTGGGGGAGAAATTGACGATGCACTTGTTTACCTTTGACGGCGCACCCAACCCGCGGCGGGTGAATTTGTTCATCCGCTACAAGGGCATCGAAATCCCGACCCAACAGGTCAATCTGCGCGACGGTGAGCAGTTGGGCGAGGCGTATCGTCAAATCAATCCTCGTTGCATCGTGCCGGCACTGCAGTTGGACGACGGCAGCGTACTGTGCGATGGCGTCGCCATCTGCTGGTATCTGGAGAGCCTGTATCCGCAGCGGCCCTTGATGGGGGTCGGGGCTTTGCAGCAGGCACAAGTGTTGAGCTGGGACCAGTTGGTCATCGCCGACGGCTTTATGCCCGTGGCGGAGGCCTTGCGCAACCGCAGCGCGGCCTTCAAGGATCGCGCGTTGCCGGGCCCGGGGAGTGTACCGCAGATCCCTGAGTTGGAAGCGCGCGGACGTCAGCGCCTGCAGCAGTTCTGGCAGTACCTGGAAGAGCATTTGCAAGGCCGGGAATTCATCCTTGGCAATTCATTGACCCTGGCTGACATCGACGCGTTCGTCGTCATCGATTTCGCCGGTTGGATCAAGGAGCGCGTGCCGGACGCGTGTACGAACCTGAATCGCTGGGCGGGGCAGGTGAGGGCATTGTTAACTTGAGAACCCTAAGCGAACCGCACCCGCGGCAACGCCTGCTGCGTAGCGTCGCACTGGGTCTGGCGCTTGTCACCGCTCCGGCGTGGGCGGACGAGGCCAGCATCGCCGACCGCACCGTTCGCGCTCACATGGATTTTCTGGCAGGAGATGCCTTGCATGGTCGCGGCAGCGGCAGTCGCGATGAATGGATTGCCGCAACCTATCTTGCCAGCCAGATGCGCGCCTATGGTCTTGAACCGCTGGGCGATGACGGCGGCTTTGTGCAGACCGTGGAGATCTCCCGGACGCAGGTGGTGGGGTTGCCGCGGTTGCAGGCCGGCAAGCTCAGTTTCGAACACGGTTCGCAGATGCTGGTCCTGGAGGTGAATGCGCCGCAGGTGACTGCATCGTTGCAAAAATACCAGCCCGGTATGGCAGTGCGCGCCGGCGCTGCCTTGCTCATGCCGGCAGGTGCCGATCCCAGCAACGCGTCTGGCCTGGATGCGGCTGCCATCATTGTGTGGCGGGAATCTCCCGCCTTGAGCCGTCTGCGGGAGTCGCTGAAATCGCGTCGGCTCTTTGTCGGCCGCACACGCTTGACCGCTCTGGCGCCCAACGTGGCACCCGTGCCGGGTGCTTCGGTGCAGGTTCTTTTGAATGCGGCGGCCTATGATTCGATCGCAACGTTGCCCGAGTCTTCCGACTTGTCCTTCAGTGCCGACACACAGGGCGTGGCCAGCCGAACCTGGAACGCGGTTGGCCGAATCGCCGGCGCGGATCCGATGCTTCGCGATGAAATAATACTGTTGACCGCTCACCTGGATCATTTGGGGGAGCAGGGTGACGGCGCTGATCGAATCTACAACGGCGCAGATGACGATGCGTCCGGAACGATTGCGGTACTCACGTTGGCCGAGGCCATTGCGAAGGGAGCGCGGCCCAATCGCAGTATCGTGTTTGCGCTGTTCGGCAGCGAGGAAGTCGGCAGCTTCGGTGCCCGCTATTTTCTGCAAAAGCCAACCGTGCCGGTGGACCGGATCATCGCCAATCTGGAATTCGAAATGATCGGCCGATCTGACCAGGCCGTTGCCGATCACACGCTGTGGCTGACCGGATGGGAACGTACCAACCTGGGACCGGCGCTGGCGAGCCACGGCGCGCGGATCGTCGCCGATCCGCATTCCCAGGAGAACTTCTTCATGCGCTCCGACAACATCACGCTGGCCCGTCGCGGCATCGTGGCGCAGACGGTGTCGAGTTACGGATTGCATGAACAGTATCACCAGCCCTCCGATGACATCGCGCACATCGATTTCCAGCACATGACGGATTCCATCCAATCCATGCTGGGACCGATACGTTGGCTGGCGAGTTCGAACTTCAAGCCTGAGTGGCTGCCGGGCGGCCGACCCTAGATTGAGTTGTTTAGGTTTCGAGCCAGTCGAGGGAGCGGGTGACAGCCTGCTGCCAGCGGCGATACAGACGCGCACGTTCGGCCGCCGGCATGCTCGGGATCCAGCGCTTTTCTTCGCGCCAATTGCGGACCACGTCGCCGGTGTCGCGCCAGAAGCCGACCGCGAGGCCTGCGGCATAGGCGGCGCCCAGCGCCGTGGTTTCACGCACCTGCGGGCGGATGACGGGCACGTCGAGGATGTCGCATTGAAATTGCATCAACAGTTCGTTCGCGGTCATGCCGCCGTCGACGCGCAGATCCTTGAGTTCGAACCCCGCGTCAATCTGCATGGCCTCCAGCACCTCGCGGGTTTGGTAGGCGGTGGCTTCGAGCGCTGCGCGTGCGATGTGTTCGCGGCCCGCGAAGCGGGTGAGTCCGACGATGGCGCCGCGCGCGCTTTCCTTCCAGTGCGGCGCATACAGGCCCGAAAACGCGGGTACGAAGTAAACATCCGCATTGTCCTTCGCCTGGGCGGCGAGTGCTTCGATGTCCGCGCTGTTGGCGATCATGTGCAGGTTGTCGCGCAACCATTGCACCAACGCGCCGCTGATGGCGACCGAGCCCTCCAATGCATAATGGACCGGCGATTTTCCCAGTTGATAGGCGACGGTGGAGATGAGTCCAGCGCTCGAGGGGACGAGCTTCTCACCGGTATTGAGCAATAAAAAGCAGCCGGTTCCGTACGTGTTCTTCGCCTCGCCGGGATTCAAGCAGGCCTGGCCCACCAGCGCAGCTTGTTGATCGCCCAGCATGCCCGACAGCGGCACGGAGGCGATCGGATCGACGCAGGCGTGTCCATGGACATCGCTGGAGGCGACGATACGAGGTAGCGCGGCACGCGGGACGGAGAATGTCTCGAGCAGTTCCGGGTCCCATTGCAGTGTCGCCAGATTCATCAATTGCGTGCGGCTCGCGTTGCTGACATCCGTGCAATGCAGGCCGCCATTCGCACCGCCGGTCAGATTCCACAGCAGCCAGCTGTCGATGGTGCCGAACAGGGCATCGCCGCGTTCGGCGGCGGCGCGCGCATCGGGAATCGTGTCGAGCAGCCATTTCATTTTCAATGCGCTGAAGTAGCTCGCCAGCGGCAGTCCGGTCTTGGCCCTGAACCGGTCCTTGCCACCGGCGCTCGCGAATTGCGTGACCAACGCTTCAGTGCGCGTGTCCTGCCACACGATGGCGTTATGCAGCGGCTGACCGCTGCGGCGATCCCACAGCACGGTGGTTTCGCGCTGATTGGTGATGCCGATGGCCGCAAGGTCGGTACTCTTGGCGTCGGCTTGCAACAAGCATCGCTTGATCACTGCGAGGGTGTTGCGCCAGATCTCCAGCGGGTCGTGTTCCACCCAGCCAGGTTGTGGAAACACTTGTGCATGTTCCATCTGAGCGCAAGCGCAGACTTCGCCACGATAGTTGAACAGGATGAATCGCGTGCTGGTGGTGCCTTGATCGATGGCTCCGACATACTGCGGCATTGTCTTCTCGAGTCCGGCCGGTGACCCGTTTATCCTACCCCACTGGACTGTACCTGATGCCCGCGTGTAGGGTTGGACCGGGGACTTTGACGCCGGCGGAGACAATCTTGGCAAATTCGGATAAGAGCAAGTCGCGCGATCGTGAATTGGGCATGCATCGGGACATCACCCGGCGCGATTTTCTGCAGGGGGCCGCGCTGGGTCTGACTGCACCCCTGCTGCCATTGTTGGGTGCACCCGCGAGTTGGGCTGAGGACGCGAGCGCAGCAACGGACGTCGTCACCGGCGCCGGCGCGCAGGCTGCTGCCGGCTACTATCCACCGGCGCTGACCGGACTTCGCGGCAGTCATCCGGGTGCATTTGAAACAGCCCATGCTTTGCGCGACGGCCGGCGTTGGGATCGTCCGCGTGACACCGGCGAACACTACGATCTGGTCATCGTCGGCGCCGGCATCAGCGGGCTGTCGGCCGCGCATTTCTATCTCGCACAGTCGCCCTCTGCGCGCATTCTCATTCTCGACAATCACGATGATTTCGGCGGCCACGCACGCCGCAACGAATTCCTGGTCGACGGACGATTGCAGCTCATGAACGGCGGCACCTTGAGCATCGAAAGCCCGAGGCCGTACAGCAGCGTGGCGGACGGATTGCTGAAGAGTGTCGGCATCGATCGCGAATTGTGGGCGAGCAAACTCGAGGACAAGAAATTCTTCGCGGCGCGCGGCATGGGCGGCGGTATTTTCTTCGATCGCGAGACCTTTGGCGCCGACAAACTGGTGCTGCAGCGGGAAGGCCAGTCGCCCTCCCAGTATCTGGCAGATGCGCCGTTGTCCTCGCAGGTGAAACAGGACATCGCGCGTATCGAAGAAGCACAGGTCGATTACCTGCCGGGTTTGACGTCGCCGCAAAAGAAGGAACGTCTGGCCGCCATCAGCTATCAGCAATTTCTGTTGACGCTGGTCCATGCCGACCCCGGCGTCTGCAACTACTACGGCAAGCAGACGCACGGATTGTGGGGCGTCGGCATCGACGCGGTGTCGGCGCTGGATTGTTGGGGGGTCGGAATGCCTGGGTTTCAGGGCATGGCCATCGCGCCGGGTTCGATACCCCGCATGGGCTATACGCCGGCCGGTTCCACCGATTCGGGCTGGACGCCGGTGATTCATTTTCCGGACGGCAATGCCACCGTCGCCCGATCGTTGGTGCGGCGGCTGATACCGGCCGCCATTCCCGGCGCCGGTGTCGAGGATCTCATCACCGCGAAAGCGAATTATGCTGAGTTGGATCGAGCCAAGACGCAGGTTCGGTTGCGGCTCAATGCCACTGTCGTGGATGTCAGAAATCTGCAGACTCGCGCCCGCGCCAACCAGGTGAGCGTCTCGTACGTGCGCGGCGGAGCTGCGTATCGGGTGCAGGCGCGCCACTGTGTGCTGGCGTGCTGGAACCGGGTGATTCCGTACCTATGCCCGGAATTGCCGCCGGCGCAGGCGGCCGCCTTGCGCGAACCCTCCAAGGTGCCGTTGCTGTATATCAGCGTCGCGCTGCGGAATTGGTCCGCCTTCGACAAGCTGAAGGTGAATCGGATCTATGCACCGGGCAGCTACTACTCCGACATGCGCCTGAACGAGATGCTGAAGATCGGTAGGTATGAGACGCCACGCGAACCCGATCAGCCCACCGTTCTGCACGCGACGCGCACGCCGTGTGCGCCGGGGTTGGCCGAGCGCGATCAAAACAAGCTCGGTCGGGCCGACATCCTCGCCACCCCCTTCGAGACCTATGAACGCAACATGCGCGAGCAATTGGGTCGCACCCTCGGCGCCGGCGGATTCGATCCGGCCAAGGATATTCTCGCCATCACCGTGAACCGCTGGCCGCATGGGTACGCGCATGAGTTCAACGCGCTGTTTGACGAACTCAAACCAGAGGGTCAACGCGTGAATGTGGTGGGACGCGCACGTGTCGGCAACATTGCCATCGCCAACGCAGATGCCGCCGCCGCGGCCTATACCGACAAGGCCATCGACGAGGCGTATCGGGCGGTTCAGGAATTGACGCCGGCCTGATCCGCCGACGCCGGGCCGTCAGGCGATGGTGGCGTCGACGACGCTCTGAGCTTCCGCGAACAGCTGTTGCAGATGCTTCTCGCCAAGAAAGCTCTCGGCGTAGATTTTGTAGATGTCTTCGGTGCCGGAAGGACGCGCTGCGAACCAGCCGCTGGCGGCCGTGACCTTGATGCCACCCAATTGCCCGCCATTCACCGGCGAGCGGGTAAGCATAGCCTGGATAGGTTCGCCGGCGAGCGTGGTGATCTTCAATTGTTGTGGGGTCATTTTGGCGAGCTTTTGTTTCTGCGCAGGCGTCGCCGGTGCATCCATGCGGCTCGCGAGCGGAGCACCGTGTAGTCGAGTCAATTCCTCATATCGCTGCCCTGGATCCTGTCCGGTGCGCGCCAACATTTCACCGGCGAGCAAGCCGGGAATGATGCCGTCCTTGTCGGTGGTCCAGACACTGCCATCGCGGCGCAGGAAACTGGCGCCGGCGCTTTCCTCACCGCCGAACCCCAGGTCGCCCTTGAACAATCCGTCGGCAAACCATTTGAATCCGACCGGCACCTCGTAAACGGCGCGCGGCAGCGCCGCCGCCACCCGGTCGATCATGGCGCTGCTGACCATGGTCTTGCCCACCATCGCAGCGCTGTTCCAGTCGGGGCGATGCCGGAACAGGTAATCGATGCACACCGCGAGGTAATGATTGGCCGGCAGCAATCCTGCGCTGCGCGTGACGATGCCGTGGCGGTCGTGATCCGTGTCCGACGCGCAGGCCACATCGAATTGATCTTTGAGGCGGATCAGCGATTGCATGGCGTAGGGCGAGGAAGGGTCCATGCGAATACGTCCATCCCAATCCAGCGACATAAATTTGAAGGTGGGATCCACGGTTTCGCTGACCACCTTCAAGTCGATGCCGTAGGTGTCGGCGATGCGTGCCCAGTAGTGCACGCCGGCGCCGCCCAATGGATCCACGCCCATACGCACACCGCTGGCGCGGATGGCGTCGAAATCGATGACGTGCTTCAGGTCCGCGACGTAGTTGTCGAGGTAGTCGTGTTCGCGCGTCGTTGCGGCGCGACGCGCCTGTTGCAAGGGCATGCGCAGCACTTCGCGCAGTTTCGCCACGAGCATGGCGTTCGCCTGATTCTCGATCCCTTTCGTGACGTCGGTGTCAGCCGGTCCGCCGTTGGGCGGGTTGTATTTGAATCCGCCGCTGTCGGGCGGATTGTGCGAAGGGCTGATGACGATGCCATCCGCCAGATGTGCATTTCGCCCGCGATTGTGTGCGAGCACCGCATGCGACACCGCCGGCGTCGGCGTGTATTCGCCGCCCTTGGAAATCATCACCTGCACTTCATTCGCGGCCAGTACTTCCAGTGCCGTTTGAAAGGCGGGACCGGACAGCGCATGCGTATCGATGCCGATGAACAGCGGCCCGTCGATCCCCTGGCCCTGCCGGTAATGGCAGATGGCCTGGGTGATGGTGAGCACATGCGCTTCATTGAAGTTGCCATCGAAGGACACGCCGCGATGCCCGGAAGTCCCGAAGGCCACGCGCTGTGAAGCTATCGCAGGATCGGGCTGAATCTGGTAGTAGGCGTCGATGAGTTTGGCGATGTCGACGAGGGGTGCCTCCAGCGCGCTGTGACCGGCAAGGGGGCTGATTCGGGTGCTCATCGTTGGGCGTCGCTCGTGGGTTATTTGCTCTTGTCGATTATACGCTGCATCAGACCCGTCCAGGATTTCACGAAGGCCGCGGCCGCATCGACCTGCAATTGCGCCGCCAATGCATCCAGGTCGATGCCGACCGCGGTGAATTGTGCGAGCTTGTGTTCGGCTGCGGTACTGTTCGCCTGCAAGGGTCCGCGCAGGACACCTTGTTGCGCAAATGCCAGCAGGGTTTTTTCTGGCATGGTGTTGACGGTGTCGGGTGCTGCCAGAGATTCCACGTACAGAGTTTCCGAAGCCTGCGGATCCTTGACGCCGGTGCTTGCCCAGAGCAGTCGTTGCGGCCGCGCGCCGGCGGCCGCCAGGTCCAGCCAGGGGCGGCTGGCCAGCAACTCGCGATAGGCGCAGTAGCAGCGTTGTGCAATGGCGATGCCCAGTCGATTGCGCAATTCGGTTGGCACCTTGTCGGCGACGGCGCGATCCCAGCGACTGATGAACAAAGAGGCAACCGATTCGACATTGGGGTTGAGGCCGGCGTCCACGCGGCGGCGTATGCCGCGCAGGTAGGCCTGCGCCGCTGCCAGATACTGCTCGCGCGAAAACAGCAACGTCACGTTGACGGGGATGCCCAGAAAGGTAGCCTCTTCGATGGCCGGCACACCGGCGGGCGTGCCGGGAATCTTCACGAACAAATTGGGACGGGCGGCTTGTGCGTGGATCAGCTTTGCTGCGGCGACAGTGCTGGGCGTGTCATTGGCGAGCAACGGCGAAACTTCCATCGACACCCACCCATCGACTCCGCCGGTGGCGTCGAAGGCGGGGCGGAACAAGTCCGCCGCGCGCCGCAGGTCCTCGAGCGCGATGGCGATGAAGGTGTCCTGCGTGGAAGTGCCGCTGCGTGCCTGCGCCCGGACCGCGGCATCGTAGACGCCACCCTTGCCGATGGCCTCGTCGAAGATGGTCGGATTGGAGGTCAGGCCGGTGACGGACAGGTCATCGATGTAGCGGCGCAGCGTGCCGGAATCGAGCAGATCGCGCGTGATGTTGTCCAGCCAGAGGCTTTGGCCAAGATCGTGAAGCTGTTGCGTGGGTTTCATGGTGAGCCTGTTGATTGAAAATTGAATTGGAGCAAATCTGCGATGCGGTCGATGGTTCGGTCGGGTAGCGGATCGACCTGCTGCACGCCTTGCGCGTAGTGACCCTGACGCACGAAAATCGTCGTCAGCGAGTCGCCCATCAGCCGTTTCATGTTGGCCAGGATGCCGGCCTTGTCATCGACCATGAAGTAGTGACGCGCCGGGTAATGCTTCTGCACGGCCTCCAGCATCTTTTCCTTGTGAACGTAGATCAGAACCCGGCCTTGCACCGCCTGCCAGATGCTCGAGCGCTGGATCTTGCGAGGCTGAAACACCACATCGCCGTCGGAAAGAATCACCGTGGTGGCATGCTCGCGCAAGTGGGCCAGTACCTGTAACGTCTGCGGGAACAGCGCTTGGTCGAAAGGATACTCGAGCAGGAACTCGGACATGCCGAGCAGCGCCGGATGCTCTTCCAACCCGGCACGAAAGCGCTGCAGGGTAGACAGGTAATCAGCATAGCCGAGTTCATCGCGCAGTTGCGCATACAATGCCCAGTAGCGCGCGCACTCGGCCTCGCCGAAATTCGCCAGCAGGCGGGCGCGCAGGTCCGCGGCAAAGCGATCGTTGTCAACCAGCGTGTTGTCCACGTCCAGCATGACCACGAGCGAGGCGGGCGGGGGGTCGAAATATTCGGGCATGGGGTCCGGTCTGTTGAATACAGGATAAACGGGTACGGCAATGGCTATGTTAAAAACTGCATTATCGTCCGATCGGCATGAACATGCGATGACTCGGCGTCAGCTGGTCGGTTCGCTGCTGGGTCTGGCCTCGGTTGCCGGCGCGTGGCAGGGCGTGCGGGCCGCGGCGCCGCCAACTCTGCCGGTCCTGGTCAAAATTGAAGTATTTTCAGCGGATGGCAAGAGCACGGGTGTGGTGCAGACTGCACGCGTCACGAAGTCCGAGGCGCAATGGCGGGCTCAGTTGTCGGCCGGGGCCTTTGTGGTGACGCGTCAGGAGGGGACCGAACGACCCTATTCGGGTGAGTATTGGGATAACCATGCTGCCGGTCTTTATCATTGCATCTGCTGCGACACGGCCTTGTTCGATTCGAAAACCAAGTTCGAATCGGGGACCGGCTGGCCGAGTTTCTGGAAGCCGTTGTCGCCGCACAATGTGGTGGAGTCGGGTGATGCCAGCTTGTTCATGCAGCGCACCGCCGTTTCATGCAGGCTTTGCGATGCGCATCTCGGGCACGTGTTCGACGATGGTCCCCGTCCAACCGGATTGCGCTATTGCATGAATTCGGTTTCGCTCAAATTTCACGCACACGCATAAGTTATCGCACTTTGGAGAATTTCATGTTTGGAATCCACTTGACCGCGCGGCGCGTACTCACCGTTGCATTGAGCGTTGCCCTGTTGGTGACCGCTGCTCAATGGAGCACGCGTGCAGCCGAATCGGCGGTGGTCATCCCGCCGCCTTCGATGGATGACAAGAAGGGCGAGGGCAACCTGCAGACGGCGGTGTTGGCCGGCGGCTGCTTCTGGGGTGTGCAAGGCGTCTTCGAGCATGTGAAAGGTGTGCGCCGCGTGCTGTCGGGCTATGCCGGCGGAGAGAAATCCACGGCTGACTATGAGACCGTCGGCACGGGATCCACGGGTCACGCCGAGTCAGTGCAGATCACCTACGATCCGCGCGAGGTGAGTTACGGCACTCTGCTGCAGATATATTTTTCGGTCGCGCATGACCCGACTCAGTTGAACCGCCAGGGGCCGGATTCGGGATCTCAATACCGGTCGGCGATTTTCGTCACCGACGATGCGCAGAGGAAAGTCGCCGACAGCTATATTGCGCAATTGAACCAAGCGCATGTGTTCGCCGCGCCCATCGTGACGCGCGTCGACTCCCTGCGCGGCTTCTACCCGGCTGAAGCGTATCACCAGGATTTCCTGATCAACAATCCGCGCCACCCCTACATCGTGTTCAACGATCTGCCGAAGATCCGCAATCTGCAGCGGGTGCTGCCGCAACTGTACCGGGATGCGCCGGTCACGGTCTCGGCCAGCCTGACTCGCTAACGCGGCGCGCCCTAGGCGTGCGTACTGAAGAACTTCAGCCCACCGCCCAGTCGCGCAGGATCGCGGCGGTATCCGCACCGGCGGACCGGGTCGGACCCTGGATGGCGCCCGGAGTGAGGGAGAACCGCGGTGCCGGCGCCGCCTGAGTGACACCGTTCAGGTGAACGAAGGTTTGTCGCGCCACATTGTGCGGATCGAAGGGCGCATCGCGCATGGACAACACCGGCGCGAAGCACGCATCGGAGCCTTCAAAAACGGCGCACCACTCGCTGCGCGGCCGCATCGCGAAGGCGTGTGTCAGCGTCGCTCGCAACGCCGGCCACAATGCGCGGTCGGTGTTGTTCGGGAACTGCTGGCTCGACAGGCCGGTTTTTGTCAGTAGCTCGCTGAAGAATTGTGGCTCGAGCGCGCCCTCGATGAGGATGTCGGCGCGTGCGCTCAGTGCGCGGGCCGTTTGCAGGCCGGCTGCGCTTTTCAAGTCCAATGCGATCGAGCGCCGTCCGCGCAGAATGATGGCGTCGAGGATGCCGGGATCCTTGCCGGCGCGATCGATCCGCACGACATCCGCACCCAGATCCGACAACAGCATGCAGCAAAACGGCGCCGGTCCCAGGCCGGCGAATTCCAGTACACGCAGCCCTGACAGCGGTCCCGATCTCATGGTTCATTCCTATACAATGGAGGTCGAACTTTAAACCAGGACATGGCCGCACCGCATGCATAATCCATCGATTCGCGAATCGACGCTCACGCTCGTCGCGAAAGTCAGCGCTTTCGTGCGCGACAGCATCATCCCCTTGGAGCGCGATCCGCGCCTGACGCCGCATGGGCCGGCGGACGATCTGGTGCGCGAACTGCGCGCACTGGCCGGCCGCGCCGGCCTGCTGGCGCCGCACGTGGCGACGGCCTGGGGAGGCCATGGTTTATCGCATCGGGAGACTGCTCTGGTGTTCCGCGCGGCCGGCTATTCGCCGTTGGGACCGGTGGCGATGAATATTGCAGCGCCCGATGAAGGCAACATGTTCCTGCTGGATCAGGCGGCGTCCGATGCGCAGAAGCGTCGATTTCTGGCGCCGTTGATCGCAGGCACCGCGCGCTCCGCCTTCCTCATGACCGAGCCGGCCGATGAAGGTGGCGCAGGGTCAGACCCCTCGATGCTCAGCACCAGCGCCACCTTGCAAGGCGGTGAATGGTCGATATCGGGACGCAAGATGTTCATCACCGGTGCGCAGGGTGCGGGCTTCGGCATCATCATGGCGAAGACGGGCGAGGGCGCCACCCTATTCCTCGCCGATATGTATTCGCCCGGAATCCGCATCGAGCGCGTGCTGGATACCATCGACAGTTCCATGCCCGGGGGGCATGCGGTGGTGAATCTGCAGGACGTGCGCGTACCGCAGGATCAGGTGCTCGGCGCCGTGAATGAAGGGTTCCGCTACGCGCAGATTCGCCTCGCACCGGCGCGATTGACGCATTGCATGCGTTGGTGGGGACTGGCGCAGCGTGCGCAGGACATCGCCGTGCAGTATGCGAGTAAACGCCAGGCATTTAGCAAACCGTTGATCGATCACGAAGGCGTCGGCTTCATGCTGGCGGACAACGTCATCGAATTGAAGCAAAGCGAATTGATGATCGACTGGTGTGCGTCGGTGTTGGATGAACACAAGGGCGGCACCGTCGAATCCAGCATGGCGAAGGTGGCAGTGTCCGAAGCGCTGTTCCGCATTGCGGATCGCTGCGTACAGGTGATGGGCGGCAATGGCGTGACGCGCGATACCGTGGTCGAGCAGGCGTTTCGTGAAATCCGCGCGTTCCGAATTTACGACGGCCCGAGCGAAGTACATCGCTGGTCGATTGCGAAGAAGCTCAAGCGCGCCGCGAAGGACGCCGCACAAGTCCCTTAAGCGTCGAGCATCAGCGCCGACATCGCCTCGCGCACGGCCGCTGCCAGCGGCACGGGCCGCCGCGTTTGCGGATCGACGAACACATGCACAAAGTGGCCGACGGCGCAGGGTTGTGGCTCGCCCGCAAGAAAAATGCCCACCTCGTAGCGCAAACTGGTGTTACCCAGCTTGCCGACCCGCAGGCCGCACTCGACGATCTGTGGAAAGCTCAACGGCGCGAAGAACTCGCAGCCGCTGGCAATTACCAGGCCGATGGCATTCCAATGCGGACCGTCGAGGATTTTCTTCTCCAACAGCATCGTGTTGACGATGGTGTCGATGTACGAATAGTACGTTGCGTTGTTGACGTGCCCATACTGATCGTTGTCCATCCAACGAGTCGGCAGTGTCAACCAGTAGCGGAAGCGATCGCGGGTTTCGGCGGCCTTGCTAATCACGGGGGCGTTCACCTTGAGATTCCTGCTCCCAGCGCAGCTTTCCAGCTACCCGTCTCTGCCGCGCAATCCAGCAAGGCCACCGGCTTCCAGTATTCGCCGTGCGTCTCGTGATACGCGCGCACTTTGTCGCGAATGTGCGCAAGCCCGGTTGCTTCCGCCCAGTACATGGGTCCGCCGCGATAGCGCGGGAAACCGTATCCGTAGACATAAGTGACATCGATGTCGGAGGCGCGGCTGGCGAAGCCTTCTTCGAGAACCTTCGCACCTTCGTACACCATCGCGATCAGCACGCGCTCGAGAATTTCGGCATCGGGAATGGGCTTGCGCTCAATGCCTGCGGCGCTGGCCGAGTCGATGATCAATTGTTCGATCGCAGGATCGGGCGTGGCCTCGCGACCCTCGTACTTGTAGTAGCCGGCGCCGGTCTTCTGTCCGAAGCGGCCCCTCTCGCAGATGATGTCGGGCACGCGCGAGTAGCGCAGATGTTTGGGCCGCGTGGCTTCGCGGCGCTGACGCACGCGCCAGCCGATGTCGAGGCCCGCCATGTCGCGCATCAAAAAGATGCCCATCGGCAGCCCGAAGCGCTTCAATGCCGAATCGACCTGCCACGGTGTCGCGCCTTCCTCAAGCAGGAACTCCGCCTCGCGCGCGTAGTTGGCGAGAATGCGGTTGCCGATGAAACCATCGCAATTGCCCGCCAGCACTGCAACCTTGCTGATTCGCTTGGCAAGACTCATCGAGGTGGTCAGCGTCTGCGGCGATGAGCGCGCGCCGCGGACGACCTCCAGCAGCTTCATGACATTGGCAGGGGAAAAAAAGTGCAGTCCGACCACGTTCTCCGGGCGCGTGGTTGCAGCCGCGATCTTGTCGATGTCGATGGTGGAGGTGTTGGTGGCGAGGATGGCGCCTTGTCGCATCACCGCGTCGAGCTTGCCGAAGACTTCCTGCTTCACCGCCAGGTCCTCGAACACGGCTTCGATGACGAGATCGGCATCGCCGATTTCCTCGTACGACAGCGTGCCGGTGATACGGCTCAATGCTTGGTCGGCTTTTGCTTTGGGCATGCTGCCGCGGCTCACCGAAGTCTCGTAGTTCTTGCGCACGATGGCGCGACCGCGCTCCAGGGCCGCATCGGTCATTTCGAGTTGGCGTACGGAAATCCCGCTGTTGGCGAAGGCCATCGCGATGCCGCCGCCCATGGTGCCGGCGCCGATGATGGCAACGCTGTTGATCGGCAGCGCGCTCGTGCCAGCCGGCAGTCCGGGGATCTTGGCCGCTTCGCGCTCTGCAAAGAAGACATGCGACAGCGCGCCCCGCTGCGGACTTTCCTTGCATTCCAGAAAGCAGGCCAGCTCGAAGGCGTAGGCGACGTCCCAGGATTCGTTGCAGGCGGCCTCGATGCAATCGACGATTTTCCAGGGCGCGAGCAGCCCGGCCCATTTCTTCGCATTCTTGTCGCGACAATTGGCGAACACCTGCTGGTCGACGTGTTTGATCTTGCCATGCGTATCGCGAACGCGGCGCAGGGGCCGACGCGTGTCGAGCGCCTGGCGCGTGAATTTGACCGCGCCGTCGAGAAGCTCCTCGAAGCGCGTGCCGGGAATCAATTCATCGATGATGCCCAAAGCGGCCGCGCGGCTGCCCTCGACGTGCGTTCCGTTGGTGATCAAGTCCAGGGCGATATCCGCGCCCACCAGCCGCGGCAGTCGCTGCGTGCCGCCGGCGCCGGGAATCAATCCCAGCAACACTTCGGGCAGACCCACCTTCACGCCCGGCAGTGCCACCCGATAGTGGCAGCACAGGGCGATCTCCAGGCCGCCGCCCAGCGCCGTGCCATGCAGGGCCGCGACGCACAGCTTCTTGGAGGCGTCCACGGCGTCGTAGGCTGTGCGCCCGGCGGAGGAACCCGGCGGACCTTCCGGTTTCAGGTTGAATTCACGAATATCGGCGCCGGCGATGAACGTCTTGCCGGAGCCGATCAGCACCACGGCTTTGACGCACCGGTCTGCGTCGGTCTTACGCAGGGCCTCCACGATGGCCGTCCGAACCGCCAGACTCAGGGCGTTTACCGGCGGATTGTCGATGATGAGTACGGCAATGTCGCCGATCTGCCGGTATTGCAACGGCGTCGGTGGGCCGCCGTTCGAGGTCTGCGTTGGTTCTGTCATAGATAGAAATCATATTCCACCGCGAACACCTGTTCCATCGAAGCCGCATATTCCTTCTGTTTCAGCTCGGCAAAGAGCTTGAGGAATTGCGCCGGCAGGTACTGGGCCAGCAGCGCGGAAGCCTGCGTTCGTTCCAGCGCTGCGAGCAGACCGTAGGGGAAATCATGCCCGGTGGGCGATTTGACGCGGCCTTCCACGGGCTTGGTGGCCTGCAGTTCGTTGCTCATTCCGTGCAGCACGGCGGCCAGAATGGCGGCCATCACCAGGTGCGGGCTGGCATCGGCGCCGGCCACGCGGTGTTCGACGCGCCGCGCCGATCCGTGTGCGGCCGGCACGCGGAAGGCGACGCTTCGATTGTTGTGGCCCCAGTCGAGCGTGGTGGGAACGAAGGGACCGAGAAAGCGGCGATGCGAATTGAAATTCGGCGCGCACAGTCCGACGGAGTCGTACATCAGCGCCTGCATGCCGGCGATGGCCTGCTGCAGCAGTACTTCGCCGCCGGCGGCTCCAAAGCGATTGTCGCCGTCCTCATCGACAACGCTGACGTGCACGTGCAGTCCGCTGCCGGGCTGCTGGGCAAAGGGCTTGGCCATGAAGGTGGCCTGCATGCCCATCGATTGCGCGACGCCCTTGACGATGCGCTTCAGCAGTACCGCGTGATCCGCCGCAGCGAGCGGATCGGCGGTGTGGCGCAGATTCACTTCGTATTGACCGATGCCGTATTCAGCGACGGCGCCACACACCGGAACTCCCTGCGCGGCGGCGGCTGCATCGATCCTGCTGAGGAAGGTTGCGTTGGTCTCAACCGCCTCCAGCGACAGATTGGCGGCGCGCCGCGGCGGGCCGGCATTGGGTGCGGGTGCGGCCAGCGCGATGCCGCCATCGGCTGTGCGACGCGGATCGAGGAGATAGAACTCAAGCTCGCAGGCCACCACGGGGTGAATGCCGGCGGCGCGGCATTGGTCCACCACGCTGGCGAGAATCACGCGCGGATCGAACCACAGCGATTGCTGCAGATCGACATCGCGCATATGGCACATGACCTGCGCGACCGTCACCTGCGACCAGGGAGCCAGGCACAGCGTTCCGCGAATCGGCAGTGCTGTGCCGTCCGGATCGCCGTCCGAGGTTCCCATGCCCTGCACGTTGTGGCCCAGACCGCGCGAATCGGCAATCAGAGCACAGGCGGAGAACTGCACGCCATCGGTAAAGATTTTCGGTGCATCTTCGATGGGGACGCGTTTGCCCAGCGCATTGCCGTTGACGTCGATGATGAATGCATCCAGCGCCGAGACCTTCGGATGCGTTTTTTGAAAGTCGGTCCAATCAGTGACGGACGCGGCAGGGGAGAGGTTTTTTTCCATGATCTTCGACTCGCTTCATACGATTTCTTGACATTACAAACGGTCGCGCAATGCGTACAGCGACATGGCTGCGACCAGGGTGGGCCAGCGCAGCGCCGGTCCCCCGGGAAACTTCGGCACGGGTACCCGCGCCAGCAGGTCGAATTGGTCGCGATCCCCGGTCAGCGCATCGGCGAGGATCTTCCCGGCATACGGGGCGAGGAGCACGCCCAGACCGGAAAAACCGCTGGCGTTGTAAAAGCCTGTGTCGATCTCGGCTATGAAGGGCATGCGCGTCGGCGTGATGGCCAGCGTTCCGCCCCAGGCATAGTCGAGTCCCACCGTCGCGAATTGCGGAAACACCTTGAGCACGTGCTTGCGCACGAAGCTTTTGATATCCGTTGGAAAGCTGTAGCGATAGTTTTCGCCGCCACCGAACAGCAGTCGGTGATCGGCGGTCATGCGGTAGTAGTTGACCACGAAGCGCGAATCGGCCACGGCGATACCATCACGGATGATGCTGCGGGCACGCTCTTCACCCAGGACTTCCGTCACCGCAATGTAGTTGTTGATGGGCATGACATGCTCCTCGACCTCACGCGAGATCCCGCGCAGGTAGCCGTTGCAGGCGAGAATCACGCGATCTGCGCGCACCGTCGCCTGCGGCGTTTGCGCAAGCCATCCGCTACCCGCGCGGGTGATGGACGTGACCTCGGTGCCCTCGAACAGGTTCGCACCGTGGCTTAGCGCCGCCCGCGCAATCCCCAGGGCGTATTTGAGGGGATGCAGGTGCCCGCCGCGCGCGTCCAGTGAGCCGCTGTAGTAGGTGTCGGTTGCGACCATGGCTCGCACCTCGTCACGATCGACGAAGCGCAGGTCCTCATAGCCGTAGACGTTGCGCATGTGCTCGACATGCGCGCGCGTGTCGGCGGTATATCGCGGCTTGTGATCCGCATGCAGGAGTCCGGGGCGGTAATCGCATTCGATGCCGTAGGTCTGAACCAGGGTGTCGAAATGACGGCGCGCCTCCAGCGCCAGAGTCCACAGCTTGCCGGCATCGGCGTGACCGACGGCCTTTTCCAGCCAGGGCTGGTCACGCCGCATGCCGACGTGTGCCTGACCGCCGTTGCGCCCGGAGGCGCCCCAGCCGAAGCGGGACTGTTCCAATAGGGTCACGTGTTGGCCGCTCTTGGCCAGATGCAGCGCCGCGGACAGGCCGGTGAAGCCGCCGCCAACGACCAGGACGTCGGTTACCGAATCAGTTTGAAGCGCCGGCGCGCGGACGAACTCCGGCACCGTCGCCGCGTAATACGAGGGCGCGTGTTGAGAGCTCGGAGCGAGCGGATTGAAGCGACGAGGATTTGACATGTGTGATCACAGATTTAAAGGAAGCATACACGATGGCGTCCGAATCGGCCAGCGAGGATCAGCCGGCGGGTTCGAATCCGCTTTGACCGATCAAGCCCATGCCGTCACGGATGTCCGCCAAAATGGCGCGCCCCAGCAATTTCACATCGCCGTTGCGAATGGCGCTGATGGCCACCTCATGTTGATCCACGAGATTGGCGGTGCCGACCCGGCCATACACCACGCGCATGTAGGGCCCAAACTGCAGCCATAGGGTTTCGATCAGCTGATGCAGCGTGCGGCGTGGCTGCGCGCCGTAGATGGAGAAATGGAAATCGAAATTGCCCTGCATGTAGGCGTTGACGTCGCCTGACTTGAGCGCCGCGCCGACGCCCAAGTCGATCTTTTCCAGACGGCGCAACCGCTTCGCGTCGATATAGGGCAGGGCGATCATGGCCGCTTCGGGCTCGAGCAATTCCCGGCAGCGCAGCAGATCCTTGAAGCGTTCGGCCGACATTGCGGGGATGACTATTTTTCGCTTCGAGCGGATCTGCACGGCACCTTCGGCGGCGAGCCGGCTCAGTGCTTCGCGAACCGGGGTCTGACTGACGCCCAATTCCTCGGCGATGCCACGAGTGGACAAGGTGCTGCCGGGTGTCAGCTTTCCCGTGATGAAGCGGCGCGACAGTTCCTCGTGCACATTGGTGTGCAACGAGGCGGGGAGCCCGTCGGCAGCCACCTCAACTCCCGACTTGCCGCGCTTCGCGGCGTCAGGCCGCGGCTTGGAGCGCACGCAGTTCGGATTGAGCTTCGTTCAATGATCGCTCGATGATGCTCACCAGCTTGTCAACCTCCGCATGAGTGATGATCAACGGCGGACACATGACGATGGAGTCGCGGATGGCGCGCACCATCAGACCGTTGCGGATACAGGCATCGCGCACGACTGGGCCGCCTGTGCCCTCTTTTCCCATGAAGCGTTCGTTGCTGCCCTTGCGCGCCACGATTTCGATGGCGCCGATCAGTCCAACGCTGCGGACCTCGCCCACCAGCGGATGTGAATTAAGCGTGGCGATCGCCTTGGCGAAATAAGGACCGATGTCCTCGGCGACGCGCTCCACCAGTTTTTCGCGCGCGATGATCTGCAGATTGCGTAGCGCCACCGCGGCCGCGGTGGGATGTCCCGAATAGGTGTAGCCGTGGATGAACTCGCCGCCTTTTTGTTTCAGCACATTGACGATGTCGGCGGACACCGCGGTCGCGGAAATGGGCATGTAGCCGGAGGACAGTCCCTTGGCCATCGAGACGATGTCGGGGCGGAATCCGAAATGCTGGAATCCAAACCAACTGCCCAGGCGGCCGAAACCGCAGATGACTTCGTCGGCAATCAGCAGAATGCCGTACTTGCGGCAGATGGCCTCGACCCGTGGCCAGTATCCCGGCGGCGGGATGATGACGCCGCCTGCACCCTGCACGGGCTCGCCGATGAATGCGGCCACATTCTCCGGTCCCACTTCCAGAATTCTGGCTTCGATGGCAGCGGCGGCGCGCGCACCGAAGGCCTCTTGGTCCTCGCCAAATCCTTCGCCGAACCAATACGGTTGCATCACGTGTTCGATGCCCGGAATGGGCAGATTGCCCTGCGCATGCATCATTTTCATGCCGCCAAGGCTAGCGCCCGCGACGGTGGAGCCGTGGTAGGCGTTCCAGCGGCTGATAAAAATTTGTCGCTTCGGCTGGCCTTGCAGCACCCAGTAATGGCGCGCCAATCGGAAGGCCGTGTCGTTGGATTCTGAACCCGAGCTGTTGAAGAACACATGCGTGAGACCGTTGCCCAAGCGCCCCGCGACTTCGTTGGCGAGGCGAATGGCGGGCTCGTTGGCGGTTTTGAAAAACGTATTGTAGAAAGGCAGCTGCAGCATCTGCTCATACGCAACTTCCGCCAATTCCTTGCGGCCGTAGCCGACATTCACGCACCACAGTCCGGCCATGCCGTCGAGCATCTTTTTGCCTTCGGCGTCTTCGATGGTGCAGCCTTCCGCACGCACGATGATGCGGCTGCCGCCCAGTTGCTGCTGCACCTGGTAGTCGCTCTGCGCGGGGAGATGGTGAGCAAGATCCATCTGGCGTAGTTCGGAGATCTGCATTGCGGACATGGGTTGGGTCATGGCGAATTTCCTAACAAACCTTAAGGGGCGTTGACCCTGCGCACGCTACAACCGCGCCGGACGGGCGTCAAGCATCTGTGATTGCAGATTTTTGTCGGTTGACGCGCACAGTTCTCAACCCGAGACTTGAGCAAATGACACATTTGCAGAAGCCGGCCGGCTGGTCCTCCAGCGGCGGAAAAGACTCGATGCTGGCGTTGATCGCAGCGCGCAATGCCGGAATTGACGTGCGCGCCATGGTGTCGATGTTCGATGAGACCGGCTTGCGCAACCGATCCCACGGCATCCCCCGCCCGATCCTGGCGGCGCAGGCGCACAGCCTGGATTTGGAATTGATCGGCCCTGCCGCTTCCTGGGCAGACTACGAATCACAATTCGTTGCCGCGTTGCAGGATCTGCGCGACCGCGGTTTCGGGGAGGTGGTATTCGGCGACATCGATCTGCCGGCGCATCGTGACTGGGAGGAAAAGGTTTGTGGCGCAGCCGACCTGACCGCGCGTCTGCCGCTGTGGGGCGCAGACCGTGCGGCGCTTGCGCAGGAGGTCCTTGCCACCGGCATTCGCGCCATCGTCGTGTGTGTGGACTCGCGCTGGCTCGACGATTCATTTTGCGGCCGCGAATTCAATGCGCAATTCCTGCGCGATCTGCCGGCCGGCGTCTGCCCGTGCGGCGAGAACGGCGAATTTCATACCTTTGTGTTCGACAGTCCGCTGATGCGCGCGCCGCTGGCGGTGCAGGTGGCGGATTTCAGAACCTACGTGAGTCCGCCGCAGTTTGGTTCACAGCGCTACCAGTTTGCCGATCTGGTGATGAACGGCGTGTAGACGACGGTGAAAATCGGACGGGCGCGGTGCCCGTTTATTTGGCCAGCGAATCGATGGAGACGGGCGGTGAAAACGCATTCGACTGAACGAAGTCCACGCCCAATGCCGTCAGCCATTCCTGTTCCGCCGGCGATTCGGTGCGCTTGGCGACGGTGTGAATTCCCAGCACGCGAGCCATCTGCGCAACCGCGGTGATCGAGGCCTGCGAGACCTTGTCGGAGCGCATCTTCAAGGTGACCGCGGGTGACAGCTTGAGCATTTTCACGCCCGGCAGTCGCAACAGTTCGAAGCACTCGGTGCGCAAATTGAAATCATCGAGGATCAACGGACAACCGATGCGCTGCAGCGCAACCGCAACGTCAGTCATTTTACGCCCCAATTTGCTGGCCGTCGGTACGTCGACTTCAAAGCCTATCAGGCCGACGGGCAGCGAGGCCTTGTTCAAACACAGTTCGACGAACTTGATGAAGTGTTCATCGTGCAGCGCCGTCGTGGTCAGGTTGACGGTGAACAGCGCCTGCTCGTTCTGCCAGACGCGCGGATGGCGCACCAGCCAGCCGATCAATTCGGTCAGTACGCGCCGATCGATCATGGAGCCCAGCCCGTGTTCGACGGCCGCTTTGAGCATGGCCTCGGGCGCCAGATTCGGGGCGCTGCCGGATTTGGATCGCAACAGGACTTCGAATCGTTGCAGCGAACTTCCCTTCGACAGCGGCACGAGCCGTTGCACGTGCAAGGCAATCGGGCTGCGGCGCAGAGCGGCGTTGAGCTTGTCGACTTCCGGCGAAACCGCCGGCTGCGGGCGCGATCCGGCGACCGGCGCGATCGCTGGTCGAGGCGCCGCGCCTGCCGTCGCCGCGGCCTTGCCCGGTGCGGGGCGGGGTGAAGCGGCGACGGGAGCGGCGGCCGGTGCGGTGGCCGCTCGCAGCGGCGCCACGGCCATCGTCGCAATGCGCGCCTTTGTAAAATCGGTGAGCGCGCGTTGCATGGCCGGCGTCATCACCTTGCTGATGCCACGACCCTGCGGTGCGATCGCGCGTGAGTCGACGAGCAACATGACGATACCCAATGTCGCCCGCTGCGAGCCGGCGACGCGGATCAGCACGGCGCTGCGAGAGTCGCCCAAGTCGTGCGTGATAATGGGGGTCGCCTGTTCTTCCCGGAACGCTTCCGCCGCTTCACGTACTGCATTGTGTTCGTCGGGACCCATGGAGCTTTCTGTCAGCCACAGCATTTCCCCGGCGGCATCGTGCAATGACACGGCAGCAATGCGCACAGGTTCCGCGGCGGCGCGGATCTGCTGGCATAGTGCATCGAGGTCAGGCCCCGCGGCTTGACCGGCAACGCTCGATTTATTGGGTCGCTCCATAACGTCGCGGCAGGTCTTTCCCGAAAAAAGTGCGGCGGGTACGCGTGATGGAGACTTTTTACAGCAGGGGTACTCAGACTGATGTGACGGTGGTCGCCAATCGGCGTCAGTGCCTGCGGCTTTGCGGCCGGCCATTCGACGCGCGGACGCTGGCGAGGTGACATATCTCGGCTATGATGCTCAAAGTATGTCCATCTCAACCGAACCTCGCCAATACCGCTATTACGACTTTGTGATGGCCGCGTACGTCTGTGTCTTATTATGTTCTAACCTGATCGGACCGGCGAAAGTCGCGGCAGTGAATTTGCCCGGTCTGGGTACGGTGTCCTTCCTCGCTGGCGTGTTGTTCTTTCCGATTTCCTACATCTTCGGTGACATCCTCACCGAAGTGTACGGCTATGCGCGCGACCGGCGGGTGGTGTGGGCCGGCTTTGGCGCGCTCGCGTTTGCCTCGTTCATGGCGGCTGTGGTGGTACATCTTCCGGCTGCTGAATTCTGGCACGAGCAGGCTGCGATCGAAGCCATCTTCGGCAATACGCCGCGCATCATCGCCGCCTCGGTGCTGGCATTTCTGTGCGGCACGTTCGTCAACAGCTTCGTCCTGGCGAAGATGAAAATCTGGACCTCGGGTCGCTGGCTGTGGAGCCGTATCATCGGATCAACGCTGTGCGGCGAGCTGGTGGACTCGACCTTGTTCTACGCGATCGCGTTTTACGGCCAGTGGGAGACCGACAAGCTCCTGCAGGTGATGCTGACCCAATACCTTCTCAAAAGCGGTTGGGAGGTGCTGATGACGCCGATCACCTACCGCATCATCGCGTTCCTCAAGCGTGCGGAAAACGAAGACTTTTACGACCGGGATACGAACTTCACGCCGTTCTCTTTGAAGACCTGATCGCCGGCGGTATGGCGGCCCCGCCGCCGAATTGATCCGCGCCGCGCCACAATCTGCCATCTGTGTGGCGCGGCATTGCCCGAAACTAGGACTTGAATAGCTCTCACGGGGCAGCACGGTCGTGCCGCCCCGCGAAAATCAACTCATCGGTGAGGAGCTAGTCATGAACAAGTCCTGGTCGTCAGTGGTAGGCAGCATTGGTCTGCTCGGTTTCAGCCTCAGCGGCGCGGCGGTGGCCGGAACCCCCAAGCCCGCTCCCGTTCAAGAGCCGGTTGGATTCGTCAGTGGTGCCGTCGTCGGCGGATTCGCCGCCGGTCCCTTCGGTGCAGTCGTCGGCGCCGGCATCGGCACCTGGTTGGGCAACCGCGTGCATCGCGCCGGCGATGCCAAGGTGGCTGAAGCCAGCGTGGCCGAACTGATGGGTGACAAGAACGAACTCATCGACACCAATCGCACGCTGACTGCACAACTGGGGCAGATGTCGCAGGCGGTGGAGCAGGCGCGATCGGCCAAAGCCGATCCCGGCCCGGCGCTCAAGGGCTTGCGAGGCGATGTCCTGTTCCGCACGGGGAGCTTCGATCTGGAGCCGGATATGACCCAGCAGGTCGAATCGCTGGCCCAGGCGCTGGCGAAAACGCAGAGCCTGAAGATTCGAATCGACGGTTACGCCGATCCGCGCGGCGGCGTCGAGGACAATCTCAAGCTGTCCGAGGCACGCGCCAACGCTGTGCGCGACATCCTGCTGGCGGCAGGCGTCGAGGAGGGCTCGCTCGAAGTCAACGCCTACGGCAAGGACAAGAGCGAGGCGGGTGAGGGCGACACGGATGCCTACGCGCTGGAACGACGGGTCCGCCTGACCGTCGAGCCCAAGGAAGCGGCGCCGTCGGTGGCACAGGTGGGTGAAAAGGAGTGAAAGTTGGGGGGCGGTGCTAAGGATGCACCGCCAAAATCAACGAGCGCCGACGCTCGTTGATTTTGTGAGGCGGGTGAAAACGACGCTTTTCGCACGCCGACATTGAAAAAGGTCAGGATGACCTTTTTCAATGCATTTACAAATAGCGGTGCGATCGATTCGCGCCGCCCTTGTTTCCGGGTAAGCCTCATGACTACGATAGGCCATGACCACTCCCCGCATCATCATCATCGACCGCCATCAAAACGGCGAACCGGCCAACCCATCGCCCGAGAAAATACTTGCCGGCATTCCGCGTGCACGCGTCTCCAACCAATACGCCGATGCCGGCCAGCAGTTTTTTTGCGGCTGGTGGTCGAGCAGCATGGGCAAATGGCGCATCCGCTACACCGAACACGAATTTTGCGTGCTGATCGAGGGGCGGGTGCGGCTCGAGTCGGCCGAGGGTGAACGACTGGAGTTTCGGGCCGGCGATGCCTTCGTCGTCCCGGCCGGGTTCGAGGGGACCTGGGAAGTTCTGGAAGCCTGTAAGAAATGGTATGCGCTCTTTGAGCCCAAGGCGTGATTCGCCGCGGCCTGTACGCGCTCGCTGATTTGCTGCGGTTCTGAACGGCGCCTCGCCACCGCGC
>JANMXI010000049.1:0-1620 GCA_031394735.1 Pseudomonadota bacterium
CAGAGCGGCACCTGGCTCGGGTTCATCCCCCGCTGGAACGTCTTCCCGCAGCTCGTGGGTTTCATCAGAGTCATTCCGAATACACGCCCGACCTCGCCGGCGTGGCGGTGCCATTGACGTATCGCTCGCGGCGTCTTTCAATCGTGGTGGTGGGCCCGATCTCGCGATGCCTGGAGCGACGACCCGACATCGCGCGCGAGCTGGCACGCGCGATCAAGGCGCTTCGCAAGGATTGACATGAGCGACGCGCACAGCGGGCTCCTCAGCAACGCACCGATGCATCGATTCCAGGTGCTGGTCATCGTGCTCTGCATCGCGCTGAACGGACTCGACGGTTTCGACGTCCTTGCGATCAGTTTCGCAGCTCCCGGAATCGCGGCGGAGTGGCATATCGATCGGGCCATGCTGGGCATAGTGCTCTCGATGGAACTCCTCGGCATGGCGGTTGGCTCTGTGCTGATCGGCACTCTCGCCGATCGCTTCGGCCGGCGGCCCATCATCATGGCTTGCCTAACAATGATGTCGGCGGGAATGTTCCTCGCATCCATTGCCGATGGAGTCGTGATGCTGTCAATCACGAGGGTGTTTACGGGCCTCGGGATTGGCGGAATGCTCTCCTCGACCAGTGCCATGGTTGCGGAGTTGTCCAACGACCGCCGCCGCGGACTGAATGTCTCACTCAACATCGCAGGTTATTCGACCGGCGCGATCCTCGGTGGGCTGATCGCCTCCGCGTTGCTCGCCAAAAGCGGTAATTGGCGGTCAGTTTTTGTCTTCGGTGGATTGATGACCACGTTGGCGTTGCCGACCGTTTTCTTTCTACTTCCCGAATCGATCGACTTTCTAACAGCCAAGCGACCGCAGGGCGCCCTCGACACGGTCAATCGAATCTTGGAACGCCTCGGACATGACAAGATTCGTGAACTGCCGGCGATCCACGCAGAAAATCTGCGCTCATCGATAGCCGACCTATTCTCTCGCAGCTACGGAGCGGTCACCGTACTGCTGACGATCGCCTATTTCGCGCAAATCATGCTCTTCTATTTCGTCGTCAAGTGGATACCGAAAATTGTCGTCGATATGGGCTTCGACGCTGCGTCGGCCGGGCGCGTGTTGGTGGCCGCGAACATTGGCAATTTGTTGGGCGCGATCAGCGTCGGACTGGCATCGCAGAAGTGGCCCGTGCGTCCGCTAATCATTGCGGCAATGTTGATGGGATTTGCTGCAATCGCCGTGTTCGGTGCCGGCGGCCCCAATCTCGGTCAACTCTCATTGACGGCAGCCGTTGCGGCTTTCTTTATCAATGCCGGCGTGGTCGGTTTGTACCCCATTCTCGCTCAAACGTATCCCGCGTCGCTTCGTGCCAGCGGCATCGGTTTCGTGATCGGGGTTGGCCGGGGCGGTTCGGCGTTGGGGCCGGTCATCGCCGGCGCCTTGTTCACCGGTGGATCCAGCTTGCTGGTTGTTTCCACGGCCATGGGAACCGGCGCCTTGATTGCCGCGACGATGTTGTTCCTGCTGCCTCTGGCGCTATCGAATGCGCCGCGAAAGGAAGCGATTCCATGATAAGACGACGAGAGTTCATGACTGCCGGAGCGGCGTGGCTTGCAACCGGGAACT
>JANMXI010000050.1:0-105962 GCA_031394735.1 Pseudomonadota bacterium
CAGACCGGCAAGACCGCGGTGGCCATCGACACCATCATCAATCAGAAGAGCACCGGCGTTAAGTGCATTTACGTGGCCATCGGCCAGAAGCAGAGCTCCATCGCCAACGTGGTGCGCAAGCTCGAAGAGCACAATGCGCTGGCGCACACCATCATCGTTGCCGCTTCCGCCTCCACACCCGCCGCCCTGCAGTACCTGGCGCCGTACGCCGGCTGTGCGATGGGCGAGTACTTCATGGACAACGGCGAAGACGCGTTGATCGTGTACGACGACTTGTCCAAGCAGGCGGTCGCCTACCGCCAGATCTCGTTGCTGCTGCGCCGCCCGCCGGGCCGCGAAGCGTATCCCGGTGACGTGTTCTACCTGCACTCGCGTCTGCTCGAGCGCTCCGCGCGCGTCAACGAGGAGTACGTGGAGAAGGCCACCAATGGCCGTGTCAAAGGTAAGACCGGTTCGCTGACGGGGCTGCCCATCATCGAAACGCAGGCGGGTGACGTCACGGCGTTCGTGCCCACCAACGTCATCTCCATCACCGACGGTCAGATCTTCCTCGAAACGGACCTGTTCAACGCCGGCATGCGCCCGGCCATCAACGCCGGCATTTCCGTCTCCCGCGTCGGCGGCGCCGCGCAGACCAACATCATCAAGAAGCTCGGCGGCGGCATTCGTCTGGCGCTGGCGCAGTACCGCGAACTCGCGGCCTTCTCGCAGTTCGCCTCCGACCTCGACGAAGCCACGCGCAAGCAACTCGAACGCGGTCAGCGCGTCACCGAGCTCATGAAGCAGAAGCAATACGCGCCGATGTCGGTAGCCGAGATGGCGCTGTCGCTGTACGCCGCCAACAATGGCTACTTCGACAAGGTCGAGCGCCGCAAGGTGGTGGACACGGAAGCTGCGCTGCAGTCTTTCGCCAAGACCAACTATGGCGCCCTGCTCAGCACCATCAACGACAAGCCGGACCTGTCCAAAGAAGTGGACGCTCAGCTTAAAAAGGCCAGCGAAGAAATCTAAGCGGGTGTTTTAACAACCCGGGATCCTGTATAGCAACCGTCATCCATTGTAATTAAGCGAACTAGGTAGGGCACACGTGGCCGGCGCAAAGGAAATCCGCAGCAAGATCTCGAGTATCAAAAATACTCAGAAGATCACCAAGGCCATGGAAATGGTGGCTGCCAGCAAGATGCGCAAGGCGCAGGAGCGCATGCGCGCGGCGCGCCCGTACGCCGAGAAGATCCGCAAAGTCATCGGCCACCTGCGCCACGCCAATCCGGATTACAAGCATCCGTTTCTGGTTGAGCGGCCCATCAGATCTCTGGGCTTGATCGTAGTCAGCACCGACCGTGGTCTGTGCGGTTCGCTGAACGCCAACCTGTTCAAGACGACGATTGCCGAGATCCGCGCCGCGCAAACGCGCGGTGAACAGATCCACCTGTGCCTGATCGGCACCAAGGCCGTGCAGTTCTTCCGCCGCGTCGGTCTGGACATTTCTGCCTCCACTACGCACCTGGGCGACAAGCCGCATATCACCGATTTGATCGGCACCATCAAGGTCATGCTGGATGCGTATCGCGACGGCAAGATCGACCGGCTGCTGCTGGCGAACAACAACTTCGTCAACACCATGACGCAAAAGAGCCAGCTGCAGCAGCTGCTGCCCGTGCAGTCGTCGGACTCCGGCGATCTGCAAAAAATGTGGGATTACATCTACGAACCCAGCGCGCGCGAACTGCTCGATGGCATTCTGATGCGCTACGTGGAGTCGCAGGTGTACCAGGGCGCTGTGGAAAACGTCGCCTGTGAAATGGCGGCGCGCATGGTGGCCATGAAGAGTGCGTCTGACAATGCCGGCAATCTCATCGATGAGCTGCAGCTCATCTACAACAAGGCACGTCAGGCGGCCATCACCAAAGAATTGTCGGAAATCGTCGGCGGCGCTGCCGCAGTGTAATTCAAGGCTCAGGCCTGTATTTTTTTAAGGATTGACAAGCATGTCCAGCGGTAAAATCGTTCAAATCATCGGCGCGGTCGTCGACGTGGAATTTCCGCGCGATCAGATCCCCAAGATCTATGAAGCGTTGAAATTGGATGACGTGGATCTGACGCTGGAAGTTCAGCAGCAGCTGGGCGACGGCATCGTGCGCACCATCGCCATGGGCCCCTCCGAAGGCCTGCGCCGCGGACTCACCGTGAAGGCGGGCGGCAAGCCCATCTCCGTGCCGGTGGGCGCGGGCACGCTGGGTCGCATCATGGACGTGCTGGGCTCCCCGCAAGACGAACGCGGACCTGTCCAGGCCACCGAATACCTGCCCATCCACCGTCCCGCGCCGGCCTACGACGAACAGGCGGGCGGCCAGGATCTGCTGGTCACGGGCATCAAGGTCATCGATCTGCTGGTGCCCTTCGCCAAGGGCGGCAAGGTCGGCCTGTTTGGCGGTGCCGGCGTGGGCAAGACCGTCAACATGCTCGAGCTGATCAACAACATCGCCAAGCAATACAGCGGTCTGTCGGTGTTCGCCGGCGTCGGTGAGCGTACCCGCGAAGGCAATGACTTCTATCACGAGATGATCGAATCGGGCGTCATTGACAAAGAAACCCTGTCCAACTCCAAGGTCGCCATGGTGTACGGCCAGATGAACGAGCCGCCCGGCAATCGTCTGCGCGTCGCCTTGACCGGTCTGACCATGGCCGAATATTTCCGCGACGAAAAACAGGCCAACGGCAAGGGCCGCGACGTGCTGTTCTTCGTCGACAACATCTACCGCTACACGCTGGCGGGCACCGAAGTGTCCGCGCTGCTGGGCCGCATGCCCTCCGCCGTGGGTTACCAGCCGACGCTGGCCGAGGAAATGGGCGTTCTGCAGGAGCGCATCACCTCCACCAAAACCGGTTCGATCACCTCGATCCAGGCCGTGTACGTGCCGGCCGACGACTTGACCGATCCGTCACCCGCAACGACCTTCGCACATTTGGATGCCACTGTTGTGTTGTCGCGTCAGATTGCATCGCTGGGTATCTACCCTGCCGTGGATCCGTTGGATTCCACCAGCCGTCAGCTCGACCCGCTGGTGGTGGGCGAGGATCACTACAACACGGCGCGTGCCGTGCAGGCGATCCTGCAACGCTACAAGGAATTGCAGGACATCATCGCGATCTTAGGGATGGACGAACTGTCCGCCGAAGACAAGCTGTCGGTGTACCGCGCGCGCAAGATCCAGCGCTTCCTGTCGCAGCCCTTCAACGTCGCCAAGGTGTTCACCGGCCAGGACGGCAAGATCGTTCCGCTGAAGGACACCATCCGCGGCTTCAAGGCCATCATCGCCGGCGAGTACGATCACCTGCCCGAGCAGGCCTTCTACATGGTCGGCGGCATCGAAGAAGCGGTCGAGAAGGCCAAGACGCTGCAGTAATGGCCAACACCATTCACCTCGACATCGTCAGCGCCGAAGGCCAGATCTTCTCCGGCGACGCCAACATGGTGTTCGTGCCGGCCTCCGAAGGCGAGATCGGCATCGCGCCGCGCCACGCGCCGCTGCTCACCACGCTGAAAGCCGGTGAAGTGCGCGTGCAGATCGACAATCAGGAGGAGCAGTCCTTCTATGTCGGCGGCGGAGCGCTGGAAATCCAGCCGCATCTGGTGACCGTGCTGGCCGATACGGCGGCGCGCGCGCACGATCTGGATGAGGCGGCGGCGCTCGCGGCCAAGCAGCGCGCACAGGAAGCCATGGCTGATCGCAGCAATCTGATCAATCTGGCCGAGGCGCAGGCAGAACTGGCGCGCGCCGTGGCGCAACTGCGCGCCATCGAACGGTTGCGCAAGAAACGCTAAACGCGGGCGAATAGCCGCGGCGAGAGTCCCCCATGAATCTCTCAGTAGTCATACTGGCGGCAGGACAGGGCAAGCGGATGAAATCCGATCTGCCCAAGGTGCTGCAGCCGCTGGCCGGCACGCCGCTGCTCAAGCACGTCATCGACACCGCGCGCGCGCTCAACCCTGCGGACATTTACGTAGTTTACGGTCATGGTGGCGACCGCGTGCGCGCCGTGCTGGCGCAGGAACCCGTCAAGTGGGTGCTGCAGGCCGAGCAGTTCGGCACCGGGCACGCGGTCATGCAGGCTGCGCCTGCAATCCCCGATGATCATCTCGTTCTCATCCTGTACGGCGATGTGCCGCTCACGCGCGCCGCGACTTTGCAGCAGTTGATCGGAGCCGCCGGCCCGAAAGAGATGTCGGTCTTGTCGGTCAACATGCAGGATCCCACCGGCTACGGTCGTATCGTTCGTGATGCCAAGGCTAAGGCAAGCGCCATCGTCGAGCACAAGGACGCGACGCCGGAACAGCGCGCGATCACCGAGGTCAACACCGGCCTCATGGCCGTGCCGGCGCGCCACCTGCGCGGCTGGCTGCAGAGCCTGCGCAATGACAATGCGCAGGGCGAATATTATCTGACCGATATTCTGGCGCTCGCGGTACGCGATGGCCTGGCAGTGAATGTGGTCGTCGGACCTTCCGAAGTCGAGGTGATGGGCGTGAACGACAAGATGCAGCTGGCGGAAGTGGAGGCGGGTTTACGCAAGCAACGTGCGCGTGAACTGATGCTGGCGGGAGCCACCCTCGCGGATCCTGCGCGCATCGACATCCGCGGCGAGGTTGAGGTGGGCCCGGATGTGTTCATCGACGTCAACGTGGTGCTGATCGGCAAGATCAAGATCGGCGCGCGAGTGAAGATCGGACCGAATTGCTTCATCACCAATGCGCAGATTGGTGACGACACGGAGCTGCGCGCCAACTGCCACATTGTCGATGCGACGATCGGCCGGCGTTGCGACATCGGACCGTTCGCGCGCCTGCGCCCCGGCACTGTGCTGCACGACGCGGTGCACATCGGCAATTTCGTCGAGATCAAAAATAGCGAGGTCGATGATGGCAGCAAGGCCAATCACCTCAGCTACATCGGCGATACACGCATCGGCAAGCGCGTCAATGTCGGCGCCGGCACTATTACCTGCAATTATGATGGCGTGAACAAATGGCCGACGCTGATCGAAGACGGCGCTTTCATCGGCTCCGGCGCCATGCTGATCGCGCCGGTGCGCATCGGCTCTGGCGCCACCATCGGTGCGGGCTCCACCATCACCAAAACGGCCCCCGCCGGCACACTCACTCTGGAGCGCGCCAAGCAGACCTCGATCAACGAATGGCAGCGGCCTGAGAAATTCAATGCCGAAGAGAAGAAGGCGCGCGTCGACAAGGCGTTGAAGAAGTCCGAGAATTGAGCGAGATGCCTGAAAGCATCCGGCTCGTTCCTTCGGAAGGGCTGCTGCGGATGACTCCAGAGCGCAAATTGGCGATGGTCAGCGACTTGTACGAGGCAGGAATAGCCCTACGCGTAGCTGGATTGCGCCTACTGCATCCCGATCAGCCGCTGGCTGAGTTGGAGTTCGAGGCACGGAAGGCCCTTCGCGAGTCGGGTACCTAGCCTATTTCAAGTGCGGATCGGGCCGCTGACGCGGTCAATCGCCTCCCATCGTGTTAGCCTCCCTGCGTGGATCGAGTTACTAACGGACTAGATCGAATCCTTTCTTCGCCCCCTTTGTGTCGTCGTTGCTACGTTGCGTATACGTCGGGTGACTGCGCGTGAATTTCCCGTTCCGACAAACGTCATGGGGCTTCTTCCCTCCAGCGCTGCGTCATCTCTGGTCAACTCGGCTTGGAGTGGTCGCACTCGTGCTATGGGTTGCATCCTTGGGATTTTCCGCCATTGTCTTGGTTGGAAACTCGGATTCGATTTCAGGTCTACACGTACTGCTCACCGGCTGGCTGGGTCCGTTCGCGCTGAACTTTGCCTGGTACGCCAACCCGTTCTTCTTTTTGGTCATCTATCGATTGACGACCGCCGAGGACGCCCATGAGTCCATTGCCTGGGCGTCTCTGCTGCTCGCAGCGGATTCATTTGCACTTGCAGGTCTGCCGGCGGCGTCCATCGAATCGAACTCGGAGGTCTACGGATTCGGCTTAGGGGCGCTGCTTTGGTTCTGCGCGATTGTCCTCGCCGGGCTGGCCATGGGACTTCGGAGCATGGATTTCGACCTTCGGGAAGTAGACTCAACAGAATTGCCAGTCGGACATACTTCAACCCTAGTGCACGGTGCACTGCTGATTGCACTGCTGGTCGTATTCGCATTCTTTGCGATACAGGACCGTCGACACGCAGTGGGTGCAGACCGTGAGCCGTTGTCCAACGCCGCCTTCAAGCTTGGCCGCGTATGCACGCAAGAGACCTTCAAAGCCGATCGACGCTATGTCCTGAACGGCGCACTCGAGATAGATGTCGAACGGCCGGATAACGTCGGTAGCCCGATCAACCCCGAGACAATTGTCACGAGTCCGCTGGAGCTGCTGCGAGCGGGGTTTCCGGTTGTCACTCGTGAGAATCTGGATTTCTTTCTTTCAAATCCGGCCAATCGGGATAGCCTTGCGATTCAACACACGACGCGGAACACCGGCGCCCGCTTGTCGATCCAAGAAGGCGTTCGTAATGCTTCCTTAGCGCCAAAATACATCCGTGCAAGACTGGAGTCCAAGGCTGGGGAAGTACTCTTCGAACACGAGTGGTATCGGGCTGGCCCACGTAGCGCCTTCATGTGTCCGTTATCTGGCGTAGATAAGGCAAACCAAGAATTGCAGGCACTGCTATTGGGCACACTGGTTGATGGATCTGGTCAGCGCTTCAAGTCTGTGCCAAACACTCCAACGGAATCCTTGCGGCAAGTCGTGATGCTTCCGCGATCTGAAGTACGAACGATCGGCTCGATCAAGGTGAGATCCAGACCGGAAAACGAAGGTTGCCCAGAGGGCGTTGGTGTCACTTACGATCGATTGCCTGGAAACGCGCAGCGGTCTCACCGACTGGAGGAAGTCACGCGCATGACCGGATTTACGGTCAATGCCGTCGCTCGGAAAATGTCTGTCCCTCTGACTTCGAGCGCATGCTCACAGGCTGCGCTATATCTCTTTGGCGCTCGTCCGGATCATGAACAGTGGGCACTGTTTATTCAGCGCTGGTCGTTCGCGGCGTTACCGAGTGATTTGCCCGAGGTGTCGATGCTCACCATCCCAATGCAGACCGTCGGTAAGGAGCCCGGTCAAGATCGCGCGTTGATTCTCGGCGTCGCTGAGCATGGAGGTCGGGCGACATTGCGGATCGGGCTTCCCGAAGGTCCAGAAGGTGCAGTTTCCATTGTTGAAGTCGACGTGGTGAATGAGTTGAAGATCGAACCGCGCTAACGGGTCTGACGCACAACGAGAAACTTGATCCAAATGAGAATTTCGGGCCAACAGACCATTGATCTAGCAATTTGATGACCGCAACAATATCTTGCACAATATAAAATGCAAGAATAAGCTATTGGCCTCCCAAGGTCAGAGGCCCTATGTCTCAACTCATCGGATCTCGAATCAAAGCATTACGTGAGCAGCACGGCCTTTCGCAGGAAGCGCTTGCGCGCCAACTCGGGTTTAAAGATCGTCAAACCCTCTCAGCCATCGAAACCGGCGAACGGCGCGTTTCAGCGGAAGAGTTGGTGTCGGCGATACGGGAACTGGACGCTCCGCTAGAGTATTTCACTGACCCGTATGTCTTGGCGGGTGAGGCGGGTTTCTCCTGGCGCCAGACTAACGTGCCGACGGAAAGACTTGCCGCTTACGAAAAGATAGCTGGACGTTGGATTGCCGCGTACCGAAACATCAGCCGGCAAGTGGGACTCCAGCCTCCGTTGCTTCGCAAGGCGCTCGGCATTACGCGACAGCATCGATATGAAGATGCCATCGCGGTCGGCGAGCGATTCGCTGCCGAATTCAATCTTGGCGAGATTCCAGCCACTGCGCTGAGTGCGGTCATGGAGCGAGACCTCGGCATTCTCGTCCTCATGGTGGATGCGCCGATCATCGCTATATCTGGCGCTGCCTGCCGTTTGCCCGAACTCGATGTTGTACTGATCAATCGCGCTGAAGTCCCAGGACGGCAACACTTTGACCTCGCGCATGAGCTGTTTCACATTTTGACTTGGGATGCGATGCCGCCGGAGCATTCCGAGGAAGCGGTGGAATCCAGCAAGAACCGCGTCGAACAGCTGGCCAATAGTTTTGCCGCGGCCGTATTGATGCCCGCTACCGTTCTGAATCGCTTCGGATCTTGGCGGGATCTCGCTGCCGATGAACTGGTCTTGAAACTCAATACCACTGCCGAAGAATTGTCAGTGACCGCATCCGCATTGAAGTGGCGTCTCGTCAGCTCAGGCCGGCTGACCGACGCGGAAGCACGCAATATGCAAGACGCTGCGCTACGCAACAACGGCATGGAGCGCGTGCAGCGTCAACCGGCGCCCCTATTTTCCAAAACATTTGCCGAGGTAATTGCCCAAGGTCTCGACCAGGGTCGAATTTCGCTGCGGCGCGCGGCTGTGTTGCTGGACATCCGTGTCGATGACATGCCGGGTTGGCTCAAGCAACATGGTATCGACGAAATCAGTGACTCGTAGTGCGTCATGGCACGTCACCGCGGGCCCGTGCTGGTAGATACGAATGTGATCATCGAATGCTGGCGGATCAATGCGTGGAATGCGTTGAGCAGTGGGTATCATGTGGAAACCGTTCAGGATTGCGCCACTGAAACACAGACCGGCTTTCAAAATCGTCGTGTTGAGCAGTCCATAGACGCTACTGTTCTCCGCAGATCGCTTGCGGTCGAGCCGCATCCAGTGTCTGCCCTTCAACATGCCGCTCTAGCAATTAAGGTTTCGGACATACAAATTGACTTGGGAGAGCGGTCGTTGTGGGCACACGTCTTACATCGAACCGATAATTGGGTGCTCTGCGGACCCGACAAAGCGAGCCTGCGCACAGGAGTGCGGCTGGGATACCGAGATCGTCTGATTGCTCTGGAAACGCTGCTCGCGGACGCAGGGTTTCGTCCGTCGAAAGCCTACGAAACAAATTTCACTGCCGCGTGGCATTCAAAAGTAGTAAGCCAATTCGTAGTCATGGAAAGTCGGATTTAAAAATGACTTCATCGACACGGGTACGTGCGCACTTCACCCCGCACCCGTCCCTAGTCGAAGCACAGCAACGCAAGCGGTCGGTATCAACACTGCCGCTCACAGCGGCGTTGCCTTAAGATCAAGCGATCGTCTAGTGCGCCACCAGCATGGCCTTGGCAAACCCCGCATGTAGGCGGCCGACGCCGCGGGCCGTGTGCATGAACACGGTCAGCAACAGCACACCCGCGAGCACCCACACCGGCAGCAGCCAGGTGGTGCCGATCCAGGCGGGGGAGAGATCCCCGCTGGCAAAGTGGAAGTCGCCGTTACCCCAGAGCGAGTGCGGCAACAAGCCCAGACGTATGCCCAATTCCGCCGCCGGCGCAAAGATGAATGACAGGCTGATCGCGAGCACCGCCACCGTGATCGTGAAGTAGGCGATGCCGATGGGCAGCATCAGCATGAAGTAGGCGAGCGTGGTCCAGGTCCGCACGTCCTTCAACATGCTGCCGACGCGGCTCCAGAAGCCGGCGGACGGGCCCGGATGGACCGGCCGGCGCGGCATACGCTCACCCGTCACGGCCTCGAGCAGACGCCCTTCCGCCAGGGACAGCACGCGGCTCAAGCCGATGAAGGCGAGAAAGAACGGCACACCGATGATTAGAACGGCGAGCCCTGCCGACAGCGACAACCCGGTTACGGCGAATGTGAAATAGATGATGCCGGTGGCCAGCGTGAGCAGCATGAAGAACACGGACATGTAGGTGCGCGGATCCAGATAGACATCGAAGAACTTGCGCAGAGCGCCTTTTTCCGTGGCTGTAGCGCGGGTCGGTGTCTTGAGCGCGGCTCTCACCTTTACTTCGGTGTCGCGATACGCTGCCGCGACCTCTTCCGGATCACCATAGGTGGAGGCGATGAGTTCGAGCACATCGGACTCCGACTTGTCCGAATGCGCGGCCACCTCGGCGCGCAGATATTCTTCCGCATCGTAGAGCGCGTCTTGAATGAGCGCGGAATCCTCGCCGGCCAATGCGGCCCGCAATTGCGACAGGTATTGGTCGATGGAGCGGGGTGCGGAGGCGGTCATGATGAAACTCCCGTTTCAATGAAGCGGTCGACGAAGTCGCGGGTGTCACGCCAGATGGCGCGCCATTCCGCAAGCTGGGCTCGACCTTGATCGGTGATTTTGTAGTAGCGCCGCGGCGGTCCCGAATAGGAGGGCACGATGCGACTGGTGAGGAGATCCGAGGCGCTGAGGGCGCGAAGGACCGGGTAAATGGTGCCTTCCTTGAAAATGGACTGCCCGTCGTTGGCGCGCTGAAGTCGCTTGGCGATTTCGTAACCGTAGAGATCTTCGGTCGACTGATCGAGGACCGCCAGCAACACCAGCCCAACCAGGCCTCCGTTGAGGTCTTTTTGAAACTTTTTGGCGGTACTATCGTCCATGGGCTAATACTATATAGTTACTAATACTAGCTGTCAAACAATATAGATGAGTCAGTGTTAGGGGTGATGCGGCAGCGCGTGGAAGCGCGATGCAATGCTGATTTTCGACGGTAACTTAACGATTTTCGATGCGGGTCGGGCAAACTAGGCGGCCTGTTTAAAAGCCCTGATCAAAGGGAAGTTGGACCAGACATGTGCGGGATCGTGGGAGCCATTGCCGAGCGTAACGTCGTACCCATTCTGCTCGAGGGGCTGCGTCGGCTGGAGTATCGCGGTTACGATTCGGCCGGCCTCGCGGTACTGGGCGCCGATCAGCACTTTTCACGTCTGCGCACCGTCGGCAAGGTGAAGAACCTGACCGAAGCCGTCGCGCAGCACGACACGCACGGACGGATCGGCATTGCGCACACCCGTTGGGCAACCCATGGCGTACCCAGTGAACGCAACGCGCATCCGCAGATGTCGAGCAATGGCATCGCCATCGTCCACAACGGCATCATCGAAAATCACGAAGCCCTGCGCGCTGACCTTGCGGCCAAAGGCTACGTGTTCACCTCTGAGACCGACACCGAGGTCATCGCGCACCGCATTCACCTGCACGCAAAGTCCAGCCCCGACCTGTTCGAGGCGGTGCGCAAAACCGTCGCTGAGCTTACCGGCGCGTACGCGCTGGCGGTGATGGCGGAAGCCGACGCCGATTGCATCGTGCTGGCGCGCGTCGGCTGTCCCGTGGTCATCGGCCTGGGCATCGACGAAAATTTCGTTGCCTCAGACGTTTCAGCGCTGCTGCCCGTCACCCGCCGCTTCATGTTCTTGAACGAAGGCGATGTGGCTGAAATCCGCCGCAAGCGGATTCGCATCGTCGACGCTGACGGCAACCCGGCGCAACGCGCGGTACGCGAAAGCGAGCTATCCGCCGAGGCCGCCGAACGCGGTGAATACCGGCATTTCATGCTCAAGGAAATCCACGAGCAGCCGCGCGCCATCGCGCAGACCTTGGAAGAGCGCATCGCCAACGGCAAGCTGTTGGATGCGGCCTTCGGCCCGTCGGCGCAGAGCGTGTTCGCCAAAACGAAAGCCGTGCACATCGTGGCCTGCGGCACCAGTTATCACGCCGGCCTCGTCGCCACGTATTTCATCGAACAGATCTGCGGCATTCCCGCGCGCATCGAGATCGCCAGCGAATACCGTTATCGAAATCCGATCGTAACGCCCAACACGCTGTTCGTGACCATCTCGCAGTCCGGCGAGACTGCCGATACCCTGGCAGCCTTGCGCATGGCCAAGGAGCGCGGCTATCTGTCCACGCTGGCGATTTGCAATGTGCCGGAAAGCTCCATGGTGCGCGACTCGGATCTGGTGCTGCTGACGCGGGCAGGACCTGAGATTGGCGTGGCATCCACCAAGGCGTTCACTACGCAGCTGACGGCGCTGGGCATGCTGGTGGTGGCGCTCGCCAAGCACAACGGCACCGATGAGGAGCGCGAGCACGGTCTCGTTACGCGGCTGCTGGAATTGCCGGGCCTGGTCGAAAAAACCTTGGCGCTGGACCCCATCATCCGCGATCTGGCCGAACGCTTCGTGGACAAACATCACGCGCTGTTCCTGGGCCGCGGTGCGCTGTACTCGATTGCGCTGGAAGGCGCGCTCAAGCTCAAGGAAATTTCCTACATCCACGCCGAAGGCTATGCGGCCGGCGAACTCAAGCACGGACCGCTCGCGCTGGTGGATGAAGACATGCCGGTGGTCACCGTCGCACCCAACAACGACCTGCTGGAAAAGCTCAAGTCCAATCTGCAGGAAGTGCGCGCACGTGGCGGTGAGCTGATTGTGTTTGCAGACCCGGATGCCGGCATGGAAAGCGGCGATGGCGTGACCGTCATCAAGATGCCGGCAAAGGTCAGCTACTTCCAGGCGCCGGTGATCTACACCATCCCGCTGCAATTGCTCGCTTATCACGTCGCCGTGCTCAAGGGCACCGATGTGGACCAGCCGCGCAATCTTGCCAAAAGCGTGACAGTAGAATAGCGGCGCGACGACGACGGCTCATGCCGACCTCAAAGCTGCCCGCCGCCAAACGTTTCGACCGCGACTACTTCCAACGCTACTACTATTCGCGCGTCACGCGCGTAACTTCCGCGCGCGAGATGCAGGTGCGCGCCGATCTCATCGGCGCGGTGCTCGCGCATGCGCAACTCCCCCTTCGCAGCGTGCTCGATGCCGGCTGCGGCATCGGCTTGATGAAGGCTGCATTCAAGGTGGCTGTGCCAAAGGCGCGCTACACCGGCCTCGAGGCCAGCGAATATCTGTGCCGGCGCTACCGCTGGGTGCAGGGGAGCCTGGATACCTATCAGCCGGCGCAGCCCTTTGATCTCGTGGTGTGTTACGACGTTCTGCAATACCTGGACGATGCGCAGGCAGCGCGTGCGTTGACCAATTTCGGCAAGCTGTCGCAGGTCGCCCTGTATTTCTCCGCGCTCACGCGCGCCGACTGGCGCAACAATTGCGACCGCTCGCTCACCGATGACAACGTGCATCTGCGCAGCGGCGACTGGTACCGGCGCCGGCTGCAGCGGCAGTTCCGCTATCTGGCCTGCGGCGTGTGGGTACGCAAATCCGTCGGCGTGATCCGCTGGGAATTGGAGAGCTAAAGCAGGACTAGAGATTTTCCAGTATCCAATCCACCAGTGCCTCGTGCACCGGTTCGCCGGCGCCGAAATCCGCGCGCTGATGATTCACCAAGCTCACCACGACATAGGTCTTGCCGCTGTTGGCCGTGACGTAGCCGGCCACGCCACTGACACCGTTCAAATGTCCGGTTTTCAATCGCACCGCGCCGGCCGGGGCTTCACGAAGTCGCGTACGCAGCGTGCCGTCGATGCCGGCCAGCGGCAACGAACTCAAGAATTCCGGTGCATAGCGGCTGTGATACGCCGAATTCAGGACAGTCGCCATTTCCGTCACCGTCACGCGCGTGGTCCGTGACAGACCCGAGCCATTGTCGATGTCCACGTCTTGCAGCGAGATGCCGCGCGCGAGACTCCAGTCGGCAATGACCTGCGCGCCTTTCTTCTGGGTGGCCGGCGCGCCGAATTTCTCCATTCCCAACGTCAGCAACAGATGGCGCGCCATGAGATTGCTGCTGAATTTGTTGGTGAGTCGCACGATCTCGCTCAAAGACAGCGAGTCGAAACTCAAGAAAGGCCGCGCGTCCCCTGGGGTTTGACCGAGTTCGAGCTTGCCGTCGAATTCGCCGCCCAATTCACGCCACATCGTCACGAACGTGCCGAATGCATAGTCAGCAGGGTTCATCAGGACGCGGCTGAAGCTGCGCGGTGCGCAGCTTTGCGACAACGCCCCGGTGAACGTGAGGTGATTGCCGAGCTGGGAATCCACATCGAAGTCGACGCGCCGGGAAGGACCATTGCAACGCGCGGATGAAAACCGCACGCGGTTGTCGATGATCAAATTGGCCGGCGCGGGATCCGCCTGGATGTCGACCTTGTGGGTGGCCCCATTGGCCACCAGCCTGAATTCAATGCTCTGAAAGTTCACCATCATCGCGTACGGCAACACGTTGTAGTTGCGGTGCGGGCGACCGTCGAAGGCACCCGGGTCGTCGCTTTCCACGGCGAACTGCGTATCGTCAATGAGGATGTTGCCGTGAATGACACGCAAGCCCTTGCTGAGCAGCGCCCGCGCGAAGCTCCACCAGCGCTCGAGGGTCATGTAGGGGTCGCCGCCACCCTGCAACACCAGATCGCCTTGCAACGTGCCGTTGTCCAGATCGCCGCGCGTGAGTGCACGCGTGTGCCAGGTATAGGCAGGTCCCAGGATGTCAAGACTGGCAAATGTGGTCAGCGTCTTGACGGTCGAGGCGGGACTGCGCGGCACGCCGCCGTTCAGGGTCGCCACTGTACGCCCGGTGTCCGGATCCATTACGATCAGACTGACGGACGCTGCCGGCAGGCGTTGCGCCGCGATCGTCTGCATCACGCTGGGCGGCACGGCGGTACTGCTCTGTGCTTCAACGGGGGTGGCAACGACACACAGCGCGATGCCCGCTGCCAACCGGCGCACTATGCTTCCGCTCATGGCAGGGACTTGCGCGCGGTCAGCAGAATGGTCGCGCCGGCGATGGCCGCCACCACCGAGCCACTCATCACACCGAGTTTGACGAGGTTGGCGTGAGTGCTGCCTTCGCCGAAGGCGAGCATGCCGATGAACAGGCTCATGGTGAAACCGATGCCGCACAGGCAGGCCACGCCGAACACATGCACCTGCCGCGCTCCGGCCGGCATTTCCGCCCAGCCCAACCGCACCACGGCCCAGCAAGTGCCGAAGATTCCAATCGCCTTTCCCAGCACCAATCCGAGCGCGATCCCGAGTGTGATCGGGTGCGCAGCCGACTGCAGCGACATGCCTGCAAAAGACAACCCGGCGTTTGAAAACGCGAAGATGGGCAGAATGCCGAAATTCACCCAGGGCTTCAGGCCATGCTCCAGCGTATCGAACGCGTTGTTGCCGGCAGCATCGCGGGTCAACGGAAACGCCAGCGCGGTGGCGACGCCGGCAAGCGTCGGGTGGACGCCGGATTTCAGCACGCAATACCACAGCACTGCGCCGACCAGCAGATAGGGCGCCATCCGGGTGACACCGCCGAGGTTCAATGCCGTCAGTACCGCGATACACCCGGCAGCGGCCGCCAGCATCGGCAGCGACAACGTGTCGGTGTAAAAAAACGCGATGATCAAGATTGCGCCCAGGTCATCGATGATGGCCACGGCCGTCAGGAACACTTTCAAGGACGAAGGCACGCGCGAGCCCAGCAGCGACAGCACGCCCAATGCAAAGGCGATGTCGGTGGCGGAGGGTATCGCCCAGCCGCGCAAGCCAACCGGATCGTGCGCATTGATGCCGGCGTAGATGAGCGCGGGTACCAGCATGCCGCCGACCGCGGCCAGCAGCGGCAACGCCAACCGGCGCGCGGTTGATAATTGTCCAACGCGGATTTCGCGTTTGATCTCCAGCCCGACCAGGAAGAAGAACACCGCCATCAGCGCATCGTTCACCCACAGCAACAGAGCCTTGCGCAGGTGCAAGCTCTCGAACCCCAGCGGCCATTGCAGCAGGGACTGATACGAGGATTGCAGCGGTGAATTGGCCACGCTCAGCGCGAGGATCGCCGCCGCCGTCAAGATGACGCCCGGCGCCCATTCCCGCGAGAAGAACTTCTGCATTGCGTGCGTCGAGCCTTTAGTGAGTGAACTTCAAATCGATGCGGCGCCAGGCGCCGGATTTCCAGCGCAGCTTCAGCATGATACCCAACAGCATGATGTAGGCGACGGCGGCACTCCAGCCGCCGACCGCGCCGTATCCGAATCCGGGCAGCCAACTCACCCACCCTTGCCCTGCCGGAAAGGATAACGAGTGCGCCAGCGGTACGAAGAACAGCCACGACAAGGCAATGACCATGAACGCCGGCACCAGCGCATCGCCGGCGCCGCGCAGACACGCGCCGCTGCTGATGTTCAGGCCATCGAAGAGTTGATAGCCGGCTGCGATCCACATCAACAATTCCGCCCGCTTCACCACCTGCAGTGACAACGGATCGTTGCTGGATTGGAACCAGGGCAAAATCCATGGACCGAGCGCCGCGAGAGCGACACCGCACAATCCCATGTAGACCACGACCAGCAGGATGATGCCGTTGCCGACCTTGCCGGCCCAATCGCGGTTGCCTGCACCGATCGCCTGACCGACCAGCGTGGTGCCGGCCATTGCGATCCCGAACGCAGGCATGTAGGCGAAAGAGGTCATCACCATGACGAGCTGCGTGGCCGCACCGTCGACCGTGCCCAGCCGTACCTGCATCAGCTGAAACAGCGCGAAGCCCAGAATGTCCGCGGCATACAGCATCCCCATGGGGAAGCCGAGTTTGAACTGGCCGAGCAAGGCGTTGCCGCGCAGGCGCGCGGTAAGATGCGAGCGATAACGGGCGCGGATGTCGGCGCCCAGAAAAATCATCAGCGCCAGCCCAAGTCCGAAGGCCTGAGCCACGCCGGTCGCCCAGGCCGAGCCTGCAATGCCCATTCCCCATTTGAAAATGAAGAGCTCGTTCAGAAGGGCGTTGATCACCGCCACGCTTACCGACAACGTCAATGTCACGCGCGGACGGCTGATGCCGTTGAAGAAGCCGAGCAGTCCCCACAAGGCCACACCCAATGGGGCGCCCAACATACGCGGCACCCAATACGCGAGCGAGAGTGGCAGCGATTCGGCCGGAATGCCGAACGGCGAAAATAACCAACTGCCGGCGAGCCCCATGACGACGAACAGAGGAACGGTGAACAGGGAGGCCCACAGCGATGTCCACGCCGCCTGCGAGGCACGCGCGTAACGGCGTGCGCCATAGGATTGCGCCACCAATGTTTGCACGGACAGGCCGACGCCGCCGAACAGCACCAAGAAGACCAGTACCGGCCAGTACACCGCACCCATCGCGGAGGTCGCCGCCGACGATATCCGTCCGATGAACCAGGTGTCGGTGGCGTTGAGCACCGCCTGCACCGCGCTGTTGAGCATGAACGGAAATGCCAGCGCCGCAACTGCGGCATAATCCAATCGCGGCCGGCCGCTGGAACTCAGCGCTTGTCCGGGGAGCAGTGTGTGGGGGGTGGCTTGCATGTAGCCCGCCAGAATAGCCGAGCGATGAGGAAGAATGAACCGAAAAACCTGGGCGGGAGTGTTTAGTTGCGAGCGCAGCAGCGAGCGTAACTGGGTCATCACGAGCGTGCGAGAACCGATCGTTGAGATCAGACTGCTCGGTGCGGATCTCGATGCGCGGGTCGTATCAGACGGCGTGCAGAGCGTGCGCATCGACTGGTTGAGCGAGGGTGCAACAGTGGACTTGATCTCGGGGTCCGACGTTTTCCGAGTCCACGCCGCCACCGTACTCGTGCATGAGCCGCTCCCGGCTCTGTATCGTGCCTTGCCGCTGGCGGACTTCGATGCGCGGGCACGCCGCTTTTGGCAGCGGGTGTTTTGGCTCGCGCGCCTTCCCGGTGGCCGGACGTTGCTGCGCCTGCTGGCCCGCCGAGCACGCGCCTGAGCAGACTGTGATCTGGTTCACACAGGCCTTCCGATTAGTCTTTTCTCGCAGTAATTTGCGACGCCGTTCAACGGCAGGGCAGCTGGATTGGCTCAAATTGAGCCATCAAACATAAGCTCGCCTTTAGTCTTATGACACGACCGGAATCAGACAGTCAGACATTGCAGGCATCGTTCGACCCCTACGGCCGGCTGCTGAAGATGCTCATGCCCAGCGTCAATGCCGTCGTGGTGCACGACGGATCGGGCAATTTCGTGTGGACGTCGGATGACTGGCAGCTCTCGCAAGTCGAGGCGCTGGTGACCGAGGCCATCGCCGCAGCGCATCTGGAAGATGCCGAATACGCCGGCATGGCACGCGAATTCGACGCAGATTATTGCGCCTATTCCTTTGCGGTTCGCAGTGAAGAGGCCGATGTCCTCGGCGTGGTCACCTTGATCGCGCGTATCGTCGGCTCGCAAAGCGTCGCCCGCCCCATCAACTATGTGCGCCAACTGGTGCAGCCTGCTCTGGAGTGTCTGAAGCGCGAACTCGTGCTGCGCTCCAGCCTCGGGTCACGTGAGCGCGATCTGGGCACCCGCGAACGCGATTTGTCGTTGATGCTCGAAATGTCGTCACAGAAGACCATCGGCGGCAGCGATTCGGACGAACTGACTTCCATATTGCGCACCGGCATCGAACACCTGGGCGCTTCGTTGGCGGCCGTGTGGGTGCCCGAGCGCGGCCTGTCGGTGAGCATGACCCGCAGTGGCCAGCCGATGTCGCCCGACGTCCTGGTGAAAATGGAAAAGCATTTGATGGCCTGGATGCTGCTGCAGCAACGCACCATCGTGGTCAACCGCACCGCCAAGGTTGCGAGCGAGTCTGCGGCGCCCTACAAGATTCTCGCCTGCCCCGTGCGCCATCCTTCGGAGCGCGTCATGGGCGTGCTGGTGCTGTTCAATCCTCCCAGCGCCGATGATTTCGATGAGCATCAGACGCGCATCGCCGAATTGCTCGCCAAGAAGACCACGGTCATCATTCAGGCACAGTACGATCCCAGCACGGGATTGATGACACGGCATGCTTTCGAGCGTCACGCCACGGCGTTGTTCGCCGCCTGCACGGCCAACGATTCGCACGCGATTCTGTATCTGGACATCGATCGCCTACATGTCATCAATGAAACCTTCGGTATGCACGTGGGTGACGAGGTGATCGTTCAAGTGGCCGAATCCCTGGCACGTGAATTGCCCGCAGGGGCCTTGTCCTCGCGCATTTCAGGAGACCGATTTGCAGCCTTGCTGCCTCGGACCGCGTTGGATGCGGCAGGCAAGATTGCGGAAGGGCTCTGTACGGCGATCGCGGCCAGTGCGACGGGGCGCGTCTCGCGTTCCTTCGAAGTCTCGGCCAGCATCGGCGTGTCGCCCATCACCGGCTCTAGTAACCCACTGGCGCATGCGTTGGCGACCGCCGAAATCGCCTGCAAGGCGGCCAAGGATCGCGGCCGTAACCGCGTCGAGGTCTTCCAGGACTCGGATCAGAGCATCATCCGCCGCCACACCGACATCATGATCGTCGGCAATGTGCGTGAGGCGCTGGACAACAACAATTTCCGGCTCGACGCGCAACCGATTCTGCCGCTGCGTGGCAATTACGGACGGCCCCGCTTCGAGCTGTTGCTGCGGATGATCGGCGAGAAAGGCGAGGTGATTCCGCCGGGTAAATTCCTCTCCGCCGCCGAACGCTACCAACTCATGCCCTCCATCGATCGCTGGGTGGTGAAGCATGCTTGCGAATTACTGGGCCAGCACAATGCGGCGCTCGGCCCGGATGCGGCGCGATTCGCCATCAATCTGTCCGGTCAGTCGTTGCAGGACCCTGAATTTCTCCCCTATGTGATCGAGAAGATCAATCTGTGCGCGGTGCCGCCGGGTCTGTTGTGCTTCGAGCTGACCGAAACAGCGACGATCGGCAACCTCGAAAAAGCACAGTCATTCATGTCGACGCTGCAGGATCTGGGCTGCCAGTTCGCATTGGACGATTTCGGCACCGGCGTCAGCTCGCTGGCGTATTTGAAAGCCCTTGCCGTCAGTTATCTGAAGATCGACGGCAGCTTCGTTCGCGATGCGCTGACCAACGCGCGTTCGGAGTCCATGATCAAGGCAATCGCGCAACTGGCGAAGGTCATGTGCATGGAGACCATCGCCGAATATGTGGAAACGGATGCGCTGCGCATCCGCATGGCCGATCTGGGCGTGGACTACGGCCAGGGATATTCGATGGGACGTCCGCAACCGCTGCGCGAACTGCTGCGTGAACTCGCGGCGTTCGAAGCGACGGTGAGCACCTGGATCGCGCCCGGCGCGGCTGAGTTGGGATCGCCGCCCGATCACGTGCCGCATCACGAGGAAATGCCCGCCGCCCTTGCTGGCTAGCCGCGGCCGGCCGCCAGGCGCGGCCGATCAGGGTTCGACGCGCCTACGCGGTCAGCTGTCCGGCTCGCACCATCGGCAGCCGGCGCAATCGTTTCCGGGTCAACGCAAACACGGCATTCGCCACGGCCGGTGCAATCGGGGGTGTGCCCGGTTCGCCCACGCCGGTGGGCGCATCCTCGCTGGGAACGATGTACGCCTCCACCAGGGGTGCCTCGTTCATGCGGACGATGGGGTAGCCGTCAAAATTGGACTGCTGCACGCTGCCGTCCTTGAACGTAATCTCGCCAAACAATGCCGCCGACAGACCGTACGTCACCGCGCTTTCCATCTGCGCTTTGACGAGCTGCGGATTGACCGCAACGCCGCAGTGGATGACCGCGACGACGTGGTGCACGCGCGGCACACCGTCCTGCATTGACACTTCGGCCATCTCTCCGACCACGCTGCCGAAGGACTCGTGAATCGCGATGCCGCGCGCACGCCCGGCGGGCGGCGTCTGCTTCCAATCTGATTTTTCTTCCAGCAGATTCAGTACGGCAAGGTGCCGCACCTGCTTGGCATCCAGCAATGAGCGGCGATACTCGAACGGGTCACGTCCGGCCGCCGCGGCACATTCATCAATGGTGCTTTCCACTACGAAAGCGGTGTGCGAGTGGCCTACCGACCGCCACCACTGCACTGGCACTGGTGTCTGCGTCGAGTGCAGGTCGACGCGAATATTCGGCACGGTATACGGCAGATCGGCGGCGCCTTCCACCGAGGTCGCGTCGATACCGTTCTTGACCATCATCTTTTCGAAAAACGTGCCGGCGATGATGGATTGCCCGACGATGGTGTGCTGCCAGGACACCGGCATGCCGTGCTTGTCGAGGCCGACCTGGACGCGATCCGCCCACTGCGGGCGATACCAGCCGCCGCGCATGTCGTCCTCGCGTGTCCAGACCACCTGCACCGGCTGCGCGATGCGCTTCGACAACTCCACGGCTTCGCGCACGAAATCACTCGCCACATTGGCGCGCCGGCCGAAACCGCCGCCCAACAAAGTGGTGTGAATGAACACTTGCCCGGGTTTTAAACCTGCCACCTCGGCAGCAGCTTCGCGATCGATGGTCTGCATCTGCGTGCCGGTCCAGACATCGCAGCGATCCGCGCGCCAATGGGCCACACAATTCAGCGGTTCCATCGAGGCATGCGACAGATACGGAACTTCGAAATAGGCGTCTAGCCGCGTCGCCGCGCCGCGCGAGCCTGCGACTGAATCGCCGGCGGAATGGGCGATCAGCGGCGACGGGTTCTGTGCCAGCTTCAGATACTCGGCACGCTGCCGTTCGCTGTCCACCGTTGCGCCCGGGCCCGCCGTCCAATCGATGACCAGCGCATCGCGGCCTTTTCGCGCCGCATAGGTATTGCGCGCGATTACGGCCACGCCGCTGCTGATGGTCACCACGTTGAGGACGCCGCGCACCGACCGCGCCGCCTTGTCGTCGATGGTTTTGGGCTTTGCGCCGAAGTTCGGTGGACGTGCGATCACTGCGCGCAGCATTCCGGGGACGCGCACGTCGAGACCGAATATGCCACTGCCGTTGATCTTCTGCGCCGCTTCCACACGCTTGACCGGTTTACCGATGACCTTGAACTGACTGCTGGGCTTCAGCGTCACGGACGCGGGGTTCGGCACGGGCAGGCGGCTGGCGGCGGCAGCGAGTTGGCCATAAGAGGCTTTGCGATTGGCCGGGCCGTGCATAACGCCATTTTGCGCATGGCAATCCGCGACCGGCACCTGCCATTGATTGGCCGCTGCCTGCAGCAGCAATGTTCGCGCAGTGGCGCCGCTCACGCGTAGAGCCTGCCAGCTCGAGGAAATGCTCATGCTGCCGCCGGTGAATTGCGTCGGCAAGAACGGATTGTTGTAAACAGGATCCACCGGCGCCGTCTCGATGCGCACCCGCGCCGGATCGCACTCCAGTTCCTCGGACAACAATTGCGCGAGACCGGTGTAGACCCCCTGACCCATTTCGGATTTGTGCATGATCAAGGTGATGCTGTCATCGGCGCCGATGCGCACGAAGGCATTCAGCGAACTGGATGTTGCGGCGGCCGGCGATCCGGCGGCCGACGACCCGGCCGCCATCGCGGCCCATCGATTGCCGGCGGGGAGCGTAAATCCCACCAGCAACGCGCCTCCCGCCTGCGCGGTCGACTGAAGGAACCGGCGGCGTGAAACAGAGGTGGTGGGGCTCATGACTTGGACCCGATTTCCTGCGCGGCGCTGTGGATGGCGGCGCGAATCCGGTTATAAGTTCCGCAGCGGCACAGATTGCCGCTCATCGCCGTGTCGATGTCCGCGTCCGACGGCGCGTTGTTCTGTGCCAGCAGCGAGGTCGCCGACATGATCTGCCCCGACTGGCAGTATCCGCATTGTGGAACATCGTTGGCGGCCCAGGCGGATTGCACTGCCTTGCCGACTCTGGAAGCAGCGATGCCTTCGATGGTGGTAATTTTTTTATCCGCTACCGCGGACACCGGCAACACGCACGACCGGGTCGCCTGGCCGTCGATATGGAGCGTGCAGGCTCCGCATAACGCCATGCCACAGCCATATTTCGTTCCGGTCATATCGAGCACGTCGCGCAACACCCACAGCAGGGGAGTGTCGGCATCGACGTCGAGTTGATGAATCTTGCCGTTGATATTGAGTTTTTGCATGGATGGATAGAATGGACTGTTTGTGCGAATATTTGCAAGACGTCACCGTCGAGATAAATTGAAAGAAGGATCTGTAGCGACCGATGCAACGGCTTACGCATCGACGCGTTCAATCATGACCAATTCCCCGATTCTCGCGCCCGAGTGGCTCGTTCAAACCTGGTTCAACACCGATCAACCTCTGCTCCTGTCCGGCTTGCGTGGCCGCGTGGTGGCGCTGTGCGCATTTCAGGCGTTGTGCAAGGACTCCAGTTCGTTCGCCGTGCCGCAGGCATTGCGCGTCTTCAGCACATTCGAGCCCAAGGATGTTGCGGTCATCGGCCTGCATGCCACCTTCGAGCATCACGCTGCCATCACGCACGCGGTGATCAAGGCGTTCCTGCACGAATACCGCATCAAATTCCCGGTCGGCCTGGACCTGGCGAATCCGGAAGGACCCATACCGCAGACCATGGAGTCGTACCGCATGCGCGGCACGCCGAGCATCGTGCTCATCGACCGCCATGGGTTCATCCGCAAACATTCCTTCGGCCCGGTTGACGATCTGCGTCTCGGCGCCGAGATCGGTGCGCTGACCCAGGAAACCCTCGCCATTGCCAACGTGGCGCGCAGCAGCGCCGCCTGACGCCGCCGCCGCAGCACGCTTAAGCGTCAGCTCATCAGCGAGTGCAATGCCCGAACGATGCGTTCGACTTCCGCAGCGTTGTTGTAATGCGCAAGGCCGATGCGCAGCACGCCTTCGTTCTCATCCAGCCCCAGATACCGCGCCACTTCATAGGCGTAGTTGTGTCCTGACCAGACGTTGATGCCCTGTTCACCCAGCGCGCGCGCCAAGTCACTGTTGCGGTAACGCGGATGCGTGAACGAAACAGTGGGCACGCGTTCGAAGAGTCGGTTCGCATTGCTGATGCCCTGCACTTGCAGGTCGGGGATCCGCCGCAGTCCGTCGATCAATGCTTGCGCGAGAGGCATTTCGTAGGCCGTCGCGGCTTCGTAGGCGGTGGCGATGCGAGCGCGGCGCGAACCGCCGCCACCGTTGACCTCTCCCAACCACACCATATAGTCCGCGGCCGCGGCGAGACCTGCGAGCAGTTCAGTCTGCGGCGTGCCGAGTTCGTGCCGGCCCGGCAGATCCTTCGTCGCGCAGCGCGCGGCATACGGATATAACTGCGCCATCAGCGCCTCGCGCCCCCACAACACGCCCAGGTGCGGGCCGAAGAATTTATACGACGAGCAGGCCAGAAAATCGCAAGCTATGGCTTGCACGTCTGCGAGGGCATGCGGCACGAATTGCACGGCATCGACATACCCCCGCGCGCCGGCGCGCTTCGCCAGCGTCGTCAGTTCGGTGACAGGATTGATCGAGCCGGTGAGGTTGCTGGCGTAGTTCAGCGCCAGCAGGCGCGTGCGGTCGGTGAGCAGCGATTGCAGGTCGGCGGGTTCGATGCGCCACGTGTCCTTGTTGAAAGGCAGCCAGCGCAAATGCAGGCCGCGCTCTTCGGCCAGGTGCACCCACGGCGCGACGTTGCCCTCGTGATCCATGCGCGTGACGATGATTTCATCACCGGCTTTCCAGTCGCGCCCCAGGGAGCGCGACAGGTGAAAGGTCAGCATGGTCATGGATTGACCGAGAGTGATTTCCCGCCCCGAAGCGGCACCCAGCAGCTCGGCCATGCTGTCGTGGGCGCGTGCATAGAGGGCATCGGCGTTGCGCGACGCCAGGAATTGGCCTCCCAGATTGCTGGCCGCCTCGCTCATGGCGGCGCTTACGGCGTCAATGACCTGCTGCGGAACCTGGGTTCCGGCCGGGTTGTCCAGATACGCGGACCGGTGGCGCAGCGCCGGAAACCGGCTGCGGACCAGATCGATCGGAAATGCAGGCATGCTCAAGACTTCCGTGAACAGTGAGGAACGGAGCGCTCTTATGCCCGAACGGCGCGCCGAATGCCACCCCGCCGCGAACGCGGCGCGATCAGGACTGCAGCGAAAAGCGCACGCGGATGCGGGCGCGTTGCTCGACCGGTTTGTTCTCGCGCAGCACCGGCTTGAAACGCCACTTCTCCACCGCCCTGGTGGCGGCCTGATCGAAGACGCCCGCCGGCTGGGCATTGCGGATCAGCGTATCGCGCACGCTGCCATCGGCTTTGACCGTGAACTCCACGTCGACCCAACCTTCAAGCCGCTTGCGCGCGGCGTCCGCCGGGTATTCGGGTGGATCGGTTCTAATGCGCGTCAACGAGGTGGCGCCGACGATGTCTGATGCGTTGGTCGGCGCACCGGCGGTTCTGGTTGTGCCCGCGCCGGCAGCCGTGTTTTCAGCCGCACCTACGGCCGTTGCGATTTCCCCACGCGTGGTGGCGATTTCGGACATCGAATAGCCGGCCGCGTTGGCCTCGTCCAGCCAGGTTCTGGCTGCATCGAACTGCGACAGACTCAAGGCGCGGCGCGCCTTGATCATCAGCCGCCCGCCGAAATCCTGCAGTGCCGGCTGAAGTCCGGCGAACCCGGGGTCGAGCGCGCGCAGACTGATCAGGTAGTACTTGGCGCTATCATTGGCAGGCTCCAGCAAACGGTCCTGTTGCAGGCGCTCGTTGGCGAGCTTGAGCAATTTGTCTCGGCTTTCGGTCTGGACGTCGGTGCGTGCGGCGGCCAGTGCGCTGCGCGCGGAATCCAGATCCGCGGCCGGTGAAATGCCGCCTGCCGCCTGCAGCAGACGCGCGCTCTTGTCGAAGTCGCGTGCCTGCATGGCTGTGCGTGCCGCGAGCAGCAACTGCGCACCGAGCGCCCGCCTCGCCTGCTGTGTACCGACCTCCGCTGGCCCCAGGGTCATGGCCTGCTTGAGGTGAAACAGTGCGCTGTCACTCTCCGGATCCAACAGCCGGCCCTGGTCCATGCGCGTGGCCGCGGTTTGCAGCGCCTGTGAGAGCTTGTCGCCGCTGGCGCGTTGTTCGCCTTGTGCGCGTACGCGCGATTGCGCCTGCCGCAGTTGTTCGCGTGCCTTATTGAGTTGCGCCGTCAGAAATGCAATGCGGCCGCTCTCCACGCCGGCAAGTCGCGCCGCGTCGATGGCCGTGTCGGCTTCGTCCAGCCGCTCTTCCAGTAGCGCATTCTCGGCGCGCGCCAGCAAGCGCTCATGTACTTCGGCAAGGCCGGTACGCGCGGTCGGATCGTTGGGTGAGCGCGCCAGTTTGGCAAGATACAATTCCAGCGCATTGTCACCGCTGGGTTCGGTGAGCCGATTGGCGGCCAAGGCATCTGCGGCGCGCGACAGCAGCGGATCGGCGTTTGCCGCATTGGCGGCGGATTGCAGAGCCGCCGCGTCGAGCGAAGGATGCATCTGTCGCCAGGCGAAAAACCCGATCAGTGCGAGCACCAGCGCGGCGGCGCCGGTTCCGATCCACAAGGATTGAGGAGGCTTGGTGGCCTGCAGCGGTGCAGCGATGATCTGGGTGGCGCGCGGGTCCTCATATTTGCGGATGGCCGCCTGCACAAATTGCCGTGCGCGTGCGCTCGACATGGGTTTGTGGATGAAGCGGTAGACCGAGCCGCGGCTGATCAAGCTTGCCAGCATGCCCTCGTCCTCACGCGTGCCGGCGTAGAGGATGACGAGTTCAGGAAATTGACGCTTCAACTGCTCGATGAATCCGGCGCTGTCGATGCTGAGCAAGGCGCCATCGAGCACCAGAATGCCGACGTCTCCGGCGAGCAGCAGATCGCTGACCTTGTCAGCCGAGGGAACATGCCATAGTCGAATGGCGCCGCCCACGGCCTCGCGCAGAATCGCCAGGAAGGCCTCATCAGAGCTGAGCACGACCAGTTCGACGATGTCACTCGCCAGACTGAATCTCGATCCGCCGTTGGCGTCGCGTTCCTCACCGGCAACCTGCACCGTTTACGTTCCTCGTCTGTTCTGATTGGAACACTGAAAATGCTGCGCCGCGTTAATTGTAGGGTCCTTCCCTAAAGAACCGACGCTAGTAGCAATTGGCGCGGGACGCTATACGATACGGAGTCTCCAGGGCGAGACATAGTTTGTTGCGGTGCGTCAAGGCGTATTTGTGACCGAACGCTCACAAAGCCGCGTAGGCGCGAATCTCGTTAGAAGGAAAACAATTGAGTTCCGCAATCTGGGTAACCTCAAAACTCGATCCCGAGCAGCGCGGCGCGCTGGAACAATTGGTGTTCTTCAATGCCAATCAATACCGCGTTCGAGGTGGCATCGAGCGATCCATCAAGACCTATGGCGCACCGGAAATCTATGAACACGAGGGTGCGCTGCGGGTGCGCGTCGGCAGTGTCAACGATGTACAGACGCTGTTCGCTGTGAACGAGCTGGGACGCCCGGTCGGCGTCGCCGTGTTCGTGCGGCTGGAGCAGGCGCGTTTCGTCGTGCTGCATGTGGTCGTCGAACCCAAATCCGATGCCGCCGCAGGCCCGGGCAATTCAGTTCTGCTGCGCCTGATGCATGAAATTCACCGTGCTGCGCGCATCACGCGCGGTGTGGATCGCATCGAACTGGTCTACAAGCACGCCCACAGCGCCCGGCGGCAATCGAATCGGATCTGACGGCCTGCTAGGCCGCGGGCCTGCGCTCTATGAGGTTGGTGCTCTTGGCACTCCAGACAATCCGGTCGTCCTGATTGAGCATCTCGTACAACGTGACGACGATGCCGCGCCGCGGATCCGGAACCGACTCGCGCTTGGACAGGCAGGTCGAGCGTGCGCGCAGCGCATCGCCGGACCGCACGGCCAGCGGCCAGCGCACCTCGTCCCATGCGATGCCGCAAATCCAGCGAATATCGCCCGCGATGAGGTGATCGAGCTGGCGCCAGATGGCCATGGTGTAGATTCCTGAAGCGATGACGTCGCCGAAAATTGAATTCTTGGCAGCCTGCTCGTCGGTGTGAAAGTATTGCGGATCGTAGCGGCGGGCAAACTCCAACATTTCTTCGCGTGACAAGGTTCGCGGTGCGGAAATTTGGATATCGCCGATCGACAGGTCTTCGTAATAGCGCATCGGCGCATCAGACACGAGTAGCGAGGCACGGGCAAGTCATGATTGGATTCCTTATTTGGCTGCTGTTGTTGGTGGTGTGTTGGCCGCTGGCGCTGCTCGCGCTCATTCTGTATCCGCTGTTCTGGCTGCTGTCCATTCCTTTCCGGCTGCTCGGCATCGCAGTGGTAGGTGTGTTTGCACTATTGAAGGCCATCATCCTGCTGCCCGCCCGCGTCCTACGCGGACCCGGCGTGCAGCCTTGAGCGATTGGCGCGACAGCACAGCGCCGCGGCATGAGGATGGCAAGCGGCGCTGCGCCTGGTGCGGCGTTGATCCGCTGTACGTGCGCTATCACGACGAAGAATGGGGCGTGCCGTTGCACGATGAAAGACGGCTCTTCGAGATGCTGTGCCTGGAAGGCGCGCAGGCCGGCTTAAGCTGGATTACGGTGCTGCGCAAGCGCGACGAGTATCGCAAGGCTTTCGCCAAATTCAATGCACGTAAGATGGCCGCCTTCGGCGCGGCCGACAAGGCGCGTCTGCTGCAAAACGCCGGCATCATCCGCAACCGCCTCAAGGTCGATGCCTTCATCGGCAACGCGCGTGCTTACCTGGACATCCTGGAGCGCGGCCAAAGTTTCGATTCGCTGCTGTGGCAGTTCACGGACGGACGTACCCTGCGCCGCCGGCCGATTCGTATCAAAGATATTCAGGCAACTTCCACGCACAGCGATGCGATGAGCAAGGAGCTGAAGCGCCTGGGCTTCAAGTTTGTGGGCACGACGATCTGCTACGCCTTCATGCAGGCGGTGGGCATGATCGACGAGCACCAGCGCAATTGCTGGGCAGGTAAGAAATAAAGATCGAGGGATGAACACGATGAAGAAATGTGCCGTCGTCATGGGTTGGGTGTCGGTGTGCCTGCTGCTCGGCAGGGTGGCCGCGGCCGCACCCGACACGCTTCTCAAACCGCTGGATGTGTTCGATCTGGAATGGGTCGCCGATCCGCAAATTGCGCCCGACGGTCGCAGCATCGCCTTCATGCGAATGAGCATGGATATCAAGACCGACAAGCCGCACGCCGGTCTGTGGCTGATCAATGCCGATGGCAGCGGCGAGCTGCCGATCTGCTCCGGTGATGTATCAGGCTCAAGTCCACGCTGGTCGCCCGACGGAACCCGGATTGCGTACGTGGGGCAGCGCGCCGACGGCTCGCGCCAATTGTTCGTTTATTGGCTGCAATCCGCCACGACGGCTGCGCTCACCAATCTGCCGGAGGATCCGAGCGGCTTCACCTGGTCGCCGGATTCCAGACAGCTCGCCTTCATCATGCCCGCGCCGGCGGCACGCAAGCCGCTCGAGGTGGACCTGCCGAAGCCGCCGAAGGATGCCAAGTGGGCTGAACCTGCGAAGTACATCGATCGCGTGGTATATCGCGCCGACGGCGAGGGCTATCTCCCCGACGCGTTCGCGCAAGTGTTCCTGGTCAGCGCCAGTGGCGGAACGGCGCGGCAGTTGACCAGCGGCGACTTCGACACCCAAGGCTCGTTGAGCTTCACGCCCGACGGTACGCAGGTGCTGCTGAGCGCGAACCGCCGGGCCGATGCGGAATACGAACCGTTGGATTCGGAAATCTACTCCATCGATGTGGCCACCGGCGAAACGCAGTCGTTGACCGATCGGCGCGGACCGGATCAATCGCCCGCGGTCTCGCCCGACGGCAAGCAGGTGGCGTACCTCGGTTTTGACGACCGGCACCTGGGTTATCAGCCGACGCAACTGTATGTCATGGACATCGACGGCAAGAATCCCCACTCGCTCACCGCGACGCTGGATCGTGATGCCCAGTTGCCGCAATGGAGCGGCGATGGCCGGCAGATCTTTTTCCAATACGACGATCGCGGCACCACCCGCATCGCCGGCGTCGACTTGAAGGGCAAAATGCGGGCCCTGGCCAACGACCTGGGTGGCACGGATGTGACGCGGCCGTATGCGGGTGGTTCCTTCTCTGTCTCGCGCAAGGGCCGCTTCGCTTACACGCGCGCATCGGCCTTGCAGCCCTCGGTGCTCGGCACGGGAACCTCCACGGCCGACATCGCCACCTTGATCCACCTCAACGACAATGTGTTGTTGCACCGCAGCCTGGGCAAGGTGGAGGAGATCAACTTCGAGTCCTCGGCCGACAAACGCAAGCTGCAGGGCTGGATCATCACGCCGCCGCAATTCGATGCGAACAAGAAATATCCCCTGCTGCTGGAAATTCACGGTGGGCCGTTTGCCAATTACGGCGCGCGTTTCGCCGCCGAGCTGCAGCTATATGCGGCTGCCGGCTATGTCGTTTTGTATATGAATCCGCGCGGCAGCACGAGCTATGGCGAGGAGTTCGCCGATCTGATCCATCACGCCTATCCGGACAAGGATTACGACGATCTGATGAGCGGCGTCGATCAGGTATTGGCACGCGGATACGTCGACCCGTCGCGTCTGTTTGTGACCGGGGGCAGCGGCGGCGGCGTGCTCACAGCCTGGATCGTCGGTCATACGACGCGATTTCGGGCGGCGGTGGTGGCAAAGCCGGTCATCAACTGGACCAGCTTCGTGCTGACGGCGGACGGGCCGAACTACTTCTACCGGTATTGGTTTGACGCGTTTCCGTGGGACAACCTCGACGCTTATTGGAAGCGCTCGCCGATCGCCTACGTCGGCAAAGTGAGCACGCCGACCATGCTCATGACCGGCGAGGTGGACTACCGCACGCCCTCGAGCGAAGCCGAGCAATTCTACGCAGCACTGAAATTGCGCAAGGTGGACACCGCATTGGTGCGCGTGCCTGGTGCGTCGCACGATATCTCCGCGCGCCCGAGTCACCTGATCGCCAAGGTGCAATACATACTCGCCTGGTTTCAGCGGCACGATGTTGTAGGAGAGGCGAAAAAATAACGTCAGTCCTATCGACGATCGGAAATTTGCGGAGCAAACTACGCGCGATGAAAGGACCGCCGCAAACGGCGGTGAGCACGTAGGGATGTGGGAAAGGGATGATTCGCGCAGCACCGATCACGTTCGTTCAGCTGATGACGGAGTCTGAGCGCGCGCTTTGGACAACGGACTCTCAGCCTGATTACTACCGCGTGCCAGTGGCGCGGCTGCTGGATGACGGCCGTCAATATCGTCTGTGGGAATCCAGTCACGCCCGCCAGATGCGTCTGGTGGCGCAAGCCCCTCGCCAGGTGCAGCAAGCCATGGCGCTGCGCAAGCTGGCGGTGCAGCTCACCCACCGCCGCGGCATGGTGGACTATCTGCGGGCATTCCAGATCACCGGCAATCACCGCCAGCAGTTGTTCAACATGTTCTACGGCTGCACCGATTACCGCGAATCCGTGATCACCGAACACCGCCAGTACGTCATGGCGGCCTCCAGCGGCTATTGCGCCGAGGTGTTGGTCGATGCGGTGAACGATGCCAATGGATTCAAGCTGCTGGAGCGGTATCAGTACCTGTACTCGCAATATTTCCAGATCTTCTCGCAGTACAGCCGTGCTGATTTTTGCGGCGATGTCGAATTGGCGGGCGCACTGAAGCCCACCATGCTCGAGCACCGCTCCTACGCCAATCTGGTGCGTCGGCAGATTCTGGTTGAGCCGCCGATCAAGGCGCGTCTCAAGTTTTCAGTGTCGCCGCAGCCTGACCGAACAAGATCTTTCGCGACTCTTCGGTAATTTCCGTATTCGAGCTCACCTCGTTGGCGCGTTCGTAAGCACGCAGCGTCGCCGGCCGTCGGGCAATGGTCTGGAACCAGCGCTTCAGATTCCCGAAGTCATCCAGGTTCTGCCCTTGCAGTTCATACGGCACAATCCACGGATAGGTCGCCATGTCGGCGATGGAATATTCGCCGGCAATGAAATCTCTGCCCTCCAGACGCTTGTTCAACACGCCATACAAGCGGTTGGTTTCCCTTGCATAGCGTTCGATCGCGTACGGAATCTTTTCCGGTGCGTAGCGGCTGAAATGAAAATTCTGGCCCGCCATGGGTCCGAGGCCCGCGACCTGCCAGAACAGCCATTCCTTCGCTTCGACCTGTGCGCGCAACGCCTGCGGCAGGAAGCGGCCGAACTTCTCCGCCAGATACAACAGGATTGCGCCCGATTCGAACACTGAAAGCGGCGCGCCGCCATCCTCGGGCTCCTGGTCGACAATGGCCGGCATGCGGTTGTTGGGCGAGATACGCAAGAATGACGGCGTGAACTGTTCGCCCGTGGCGATGTTCACCGGGATGAGCGTATACGGTACGCCCACTTCTTCCAGAAACATCGTGATCTTGTGTCCGTTGGGTGTGCTCCAATAGTACAAATCGATCATGAATCCACTCTCCAAGCGTTTGCGCCGCCTGCGGCGTCGTGATTTGCCGGCGGATACGGTGGCGCTGGCGCGCTACCTGCTCGGCAAATTGATTGTACGCCGAATCGGCCGGGCCACGGTCGCGGTGCGGATCGTGGAGACCGAGGCCTATGTGCAAGGCGATGCGGCATGCCACGCCTTTCGCGGCCCCACCAAGCGCAACGGTTCGCTGTATCTGGCGCCTGGGTTTGCCTACGTCTATCTCTGTTACGGCACGTCCTACATGTTGAACGTATCGAGTGAGCCGGCCGGCGTGGGCAGCGGCGTATTGCTGCGCGCAGCCGAACCGGTCAACGGACTTCAGTGGCTGCAGCGCTCGCGCGCCATCGCCGACAGCCGCGATCTGCTTCGCGGTCCAGGCCAACTGACCAAGGCCCTGGGTGTGGACCTGCGATTGGACGGAGTGAATCTGGTCGGACGCGGCGATCTGTGGCTGGCCGAGGACGGCTATGAGGGCGGGCGCATCGTGGTGAGCAGGCGCATCGGAATCACCAAGGCGGCGGATCTGCCGTTGCGCTTCTTTTTGCACGGCAACGCGCATGTAAGCGGACCGAAACGCCAGCATCAATGAGCGTTGGCGGGCGCCATCAACGACCGCAGTAGAACCCTTGCAGCCTCAGCTGCTCTTGGCACGGCTGCCGCCCGCTGTCAGTCCTGCGGTAATCGCCAGGCGCATGGCTTCTTCGACGGAAATGTCCAGCGGCTGCAAGCGCGAACGCGGCAGATACACGGTGTAGCCGCCAAAGGCATAGCTGAGCGGAAAATACACCGTCACCCAATCCTGTCCGCCGACGGCGAGCAGCGCGTGTGGAACGTCTTCGCGCGTCACGAAGCCGATGGCGTGCGCATCGCCGAACTGTGCCAGCACCACGCGCTGCAGATCGCGCTTCTCCCCGCTGCCCGAGGGCAGCATGCTGACGACATCGCGAAAGCTGCCGTAGATCGTCTTGATCACGGGAATCCGGCCGAGCAGCTCGTCCCAGAAATTTAAGACCAGCTTGCCGGCATAGGCGTTGACCAGCGTGCCGATCGCCAGCAACAAAACGAACGCCGTGACCAGGCCCAGACCGGGCCAGTAATGCTCCGGCGAGATGATCCCGAGCGCCAGCAGCAATCGCTCCAGCAGCGATTCGACCGAATGAACCAGCCACCAGATCACATACACGGTCAGCGCCAGCGGCAGAACCGTCACCAATCCACGCATCGTGAGCGTCAATATCTTGCGCATGGGTTTATCATCGCATAAATGGAGGAAAAGACCCGATGCCGACCGATGAAAAAGCCCGTGTGAGAACGGTTGTCCAGAGCATGTTGCAGGCGATCGACCACGGCGATGCGAGTGGCCTTGCGTCTGTGTGGAGCGAGGATTCGAGCATGTTCTTTCCGTTTCTGAACTCGCCGCGTCTTGCGCTCGGCAAGGCGGCCATCCTTGCCCGGTTCACGACCTTGTTCGCGAAGTTCAAGGCCGGCGGCACCAAGCCCCCCTATGTGGGCTTCACGTTCGATGATGTCCGCGTCGACATTTTTGGCGATGCGGCGTTGTGCAGTCTGTCGTATCCGGTCAAAGGGTTGCTGGCGAGACGCAGCTTCGTGCTGGTACGGGAGAACGCCGATTGGCGCATCAAGCACGTGCATGGTTCCAACGCCAACGTGGCCGACACGTCACCATGAACGACCTGTCACGACGATGGCCACGACTGGCCGGCGGCTTGCTGATGGTGGGCTGGGCGCTGGTCGCGCAGGCGGAGTCACCGGAAAAGACGGCCGAAGCCTTTGTCGAACTCAGCACCGGAGGCGGCCCGAGCGCCGCCGTCATCTTGTATCAGTTCAGCGAAGTGCAACGCGTTCGCGACAAGGTGCTGCTGGCCGCAGAACGGGAGGCAGAAAGCGGCCGCAAGCAAGTGCGTAACGCCTTGTTCGGCGCCGGTCCCAGTCTGGAGGATGTGCGGCGCATGACGCCGGAGAATCTGCTGCTCGCCATCCTGGCAAGGGTGCCCTCGCGACCTGTCGTGTACGACAAGTTCAAGGCCTTGGGGAGCGTCAAGGAAGACGAGAAATTGCACGTGGTGGTGCGCGCCTCGCTCGAGAAGGTCGAGCGGATCAAGCGTCGTTCCATCGTGCAGGTCGTGACCTTGCTGCCGAGCGGCAAGGAATGGCGCGCCGCGATTCCCTCGAGCATCGAGGCGTACATCGATTCCCAGCTTGCGGCCGCGCCCGATGACGCACCACCGGTGGTGGGAACGCCGGCGGCCGCAGTGCCCGCCGATCCGGCCGCAAAGACGCTGCTGGCGCGTGGCATCGACTTGCTCAACAAAGGCAATTGCCTGACGTATTTTCTCGATGTCATGGAGCCGGGGTTTGCCAAGACGATGACGCAGAAATCCTTCGATGCCATCGTGCGCGGTTGCGAGCTGAATGAGCGCACCCGCGAGAAGTTCCGGGTCGGTCTGGAGCTGGCGGCCGCGCGTGAACCCAAGGTCGAGTCAGGCGGCTCGAAGCTGCTCTACGACCTCAACGGCGAAGGCCTGCCATACGATCATGTGACGCTGACCCGCATCGATGGGCGCTGGTACGTGGCGGAATAGGAACTCGTCGAACCGGAGGCGACATCGTTCAGCGCAGCTACGGTGATTGCAAGGAGCAATAGCGCTCGATCGACCGCTGATACTCCGCGGTCTGAACCAGTGCCGAGGCATCGGCCTTCCAGACGAAGTATTGCGTGGCGATGCCGCCGTTGCGCCGGCGCGTGACGCTGAGCAGGCGACTGTCGCGGCGGAACAGGATGGTTTCATCGCCGCGGCAGGGCAGATCCTGGGTGATCTGCGCGAGCTGGGGTGGCGCGAGCACTCTGCCGTTGCGCCAGTCGATCAGCAGCACGTCCGCACAGGCGTTGCCGCACGGCAGCCGGGTTATCGCCAGCGTTCCGGCGAAATCCGGCGCTGCGGGCATGGCCTCGCGTACATGCGCCTGCTTCTCGGCGGGCAGATTGCTGGGCGAGAAATCCAGCGCGGCAGGGGCCGGCAGCTCGGCGTGGGCGGACGGGTACTCCGAGAAACGCGGCGCGCCGAGTTCCTGCACGCTGGGGTTGGTGCGGTTGCCCAACAAATGATCCAGTTCATCGGCGAGGATATCCGGCACGGCCCAGTCACCGATGACAGGACCCGCGGCAGCGGCGTCGGCCGCATTCCCCACGCCAACCACGACCAGGGTGTGATCCTCGCAGACCCCTTGCGCATCATGCGCCTTGCACAGCACCGACTGCGTAAAGGCGCCGTACACCTGTGGCGCACCGGCCTGGCTGGGCTCGGCAAAAAAAGTGTAACGGCCGGGCGGAAGCTCCAGCTTGAACGTGGTCTGTGACTCGTGAGTGGCGACCGAATGCAGGCGCGTGCCGTCGACTTCGCGCGCATACACGGTCATCGCGGGGACGAAACCGCTGGGAAAGGTCAGTGTGCCTTCAACCGTGGCCGCATGCGCGCGGCCGACGAGGCCCAGCAGCAGGATCGCCGGCAACAGCAGGATCGACGCTCGCCGGTTCAATGCCGCTACACTCCTGTCGTCCAATTGAAAATTCTTCCCTATGGTAGCGAGCCTTCATGACCCACACCACTGGCCTTGATATCAATCCGGCAACGCCGGCCGATGTGCCGCTGCTATTGCAACTGATCCGCGACCTGGCCGAGTACGAAAACCTGCTGCCCGAGGTCGTCGCGACGGAAGACTTGCTGCAGCAGGCGTTGTTCGGTCCACGCCCGGTGGTGGAGGCCGTGGTGGCCCGCAGCGGTGGCGAGGCGGCGGGATTTGCGCTGTTTTTTCACAATTTCTCCACCTTCCTGGCCCGCTCCGGCATTTACCTGGAAGACCTGTTCGTGCGTCCGGAATTTCGCGGTCACGGAATCGGCAAGGCGCTGCTGGTCCATCTGGCGCAGATCGCCGTCGCGCGCGGCTGCGGCCGCTTCGAATGGGCGGTGTTGGACTGGAATCGTCCGGCGCGTGACTTTTACGAAGGTCTGGGGGCGCGGGCCGTGCCGCAATGGATGCTGCACCGGATCACGGGCCCGGCGATGCAGCACCTGGCTGCGGGCGGACCGGCCGATTGAGGTCGAGCCTCAACGAATGGCGCCGAACACTTTCTTGAGCAGATTGCTGGCCTGTCCCAACGGATCCTTGCGAATCGCGCGTTCCTCATCTGCAATCATCAGGTACAGACCATCCAGCGTCTTTTGAGTTACATAGGACTCGATCGACGCGTCCTCCGGCTTCAACAGACCGAGTTCGACGCCCTTGCCCGCGACCGAGTTGTACTGCTGCGCCAGTTTCACCTTCTGTGTCGCGCGGGTGACGATGGGTTTGAACTTCGCCTGGAGCTGCGCGGAGGTGACCCGCTTGAAATATTGCGTCGCCGAGTCATCGCCGCCGGTGAGGATCTGCTTCGCGTCCGCAACGCTCATCTTCGTCAGCGCCTGCTTCAACAGGACCTTGCTCTCAGGAACGGCAGCCTCGGCGGCGCGGTTCATCGACTCCACCAGTTCATCGGCCTGTTGGCCGAGGCCCAGCATGCGCATCATGCTTTCCGCCTTCGCCAGTTTCGGCGGCAGCGGGATCTTGACGGTGGGATTCTTAAAAAATCCATCGGCAGCGCCAAGCTTGCTCACGGCTTGCGTGATGCCCTGATCCAATGCTTTCTTCAAGCCGGCGGAGGCGTCGCTGTTGGTCAGCGCACCGAGGTCCAGGGCCCAGGCGCTCGCAGCGGTGAGCGTCAGCAACCCGATGGCGAAAGCTGTGCGGATAGTCATGGAAGTCTCCTTCATGGCGACACTTGCAGGTGATTGTCGACGCCGATGCCGCTTCCTGCGGCTTTCGCGGCACGTTCTGAAATCTGCGCCCGGATGATCTGGCTGGGCACCTCGCCGGTGAGGATCAGATGGTTGCCATCGAAGGCGCTCTGACCCTCGCTGATGCCCTTGTCCACCAGCGGCAACAACAACAAGTCGGTGCCGATCCACGCTGCGTCGATGACCTTGGCATCGACACCGATCTGATCCTGTACATGCGCCTGTCCGTAGAGTTGCCGCGCCCGTTCCAGGAGGCGACCGTGTGCTGCGGCGTTGGGCAACGAGCCCATCAGCGTCACCTTGCCGGAAGAGAAATCCGCGACGATGCGTGCAGGCTCTGTGCCGGCGGGCGCCGACGGCGCGCAGCCTGCGCTTACCAGCACGAGCAGCAGCGCTGCGGCAATGAACCTGACATACATGTGAACGAATCCGAATGCGGTTGTCCAACGAAGACAATACTATGCGCCACCTGCACATCCTCCCGCTAGCCTGCCTGCTCCTGTTGAGCGCCTGCGCCTCCATGCCCAAAGACCCGATACCCCTTGCCGACCACATCGATCTGCCGCGCTTCATGGGTGACTGGTACGTCATCGCCAATATTCCGACCTTCCCGGAGAAGGGCGCGCATAACGCCGTGGAATCCTACCAACGCAATGCCGATGGCAGCATCGCCACGACGTTCAAATTTCGCAAAGGCGCGTTCGATGGCCCTGCGAAAACCATGCATCCGCGCGGCTGGGTGCAGGAGGGCGGCAATAACGCGCGCTGGGGCATGCAGTTCATCTGGCCGATCAAGGCCGAATACCTCATCGCGTATGTGGATGAACAGTACACGCAGACCATCATCGCCCGCAGCGCGCGCGACTACGTCTGGATCATGGCGCGCACGCCGCAGATTTCGAATGAGGAGTATCAGCGGCTGCTGGACAAGGTCGCGAAGCTTGGGTACGACATGAACAAGGTGCAGCGGGTGCCGCAGCAATGGCCCTGAACTTTTCCGCTTATTGCCGCGGGACCGTGAATCTAAAACCCTGAAAGCGCAGCACCACGCCATCACGCGTGATGCGCTCGACGCTCGGTCCCTCCTGCAGCGTCTCACCTTCGCGATACTTGCGATTGTTGAAGAAAACGAACCGCTCGGACGGCCTGGCCGCAAAAACATGAATATCCATGTGCAATTCCGGGATGCCGTGGTTGCCCGATAAGTTGATCTCGTTCAGGGTCGGTAACACCTCATCCGGCGGGGCCGGCGGATACAGCGCTCTCGCCAGGCGCGGATCGAGCCTTTGTAAAGGTGCCGCCGCCGGCGAGCTGCCGGCGCTGCTCGAGTATTGCGGTGAAACGCTGGACTCGGTCACGGGCACGCCGGCCACGAGGATTTCAGGTGCGTACACTGGTGCGTCCATCGGACTGAAGGAGCCGGCATCCGCGGACGGGTTCGGCGGCGACGCTGCGCTCGCAAGCGGTGTTGCGATGGGGGATGCGGCCGGAATCGCAGGCGCGGCGTCAGGCGCCTTCGTCGCTGTGGTAACTGCGTGCGCCGACGGCTTCGATTCGGTCGACGGCGCCGCGCCTCCCGGAATCCAACCGCGGATCAGCACCCCCATCAGCACCAGCAGATTCACGCCCAGCAACAATCCCAGCCAGATGCCCCACACCGGGAAGCGCGGGCGCGGTGCCGCCGGACCCAGGTTCAGGAGGCCTGGAACGTTCTGCCGCTGCCGTTCGGCCTCGGATTTTTTCAATGCATCCAGAATGAACGACATGATGAAACCTCAGCTGCCGCGCTTGGGGGCAGCCAACAACAACGGAGAGCCGGGTTCGGCCAGCGCGGTGTCCAGCACCACCTGCGTTTGCAGACCGGCGATGCCGTCGGCATTGAGCCGGTGATCGCGCTGAAAATTCTGCACGGCAATGGCGAGTGACTGATCGTAGACGTCCAGGGGATCCAGACTCTCGGCCGCGCCGCGTGCGGTGGCCAGACTGCGGCGCAGCCAGCGTACTTCCTCGCCCTTCATTCCTAACGACAATTCGCGCGGCTTGTTGGTCTTGGGCTTCCACACCAGGGTGAAATCACCCATCCAGTAACGTGAAATCTCCGACAAAGGTACGCGTTGACCCTTTTCGCCCAGGGCCAGAGTGGCGAAGTCATCGTCCAGCGCCGTCAGAACTACGCGGGCGATGCCGCCGTGGTCGTCGTTGAGCGCCAGGATGGCCGGCCGGTTCAAGGCGCGCAGTTGACCCCACGAGCCGCGGTCCGACAGGCAGGCGAGTCCGGCGCGCGCCGCCTGCTCGCAGGGATTTTTGTCCGTAGTCAGGGCCGAGCCCCACAACGACAGCAGCCGGCGGAAAGCGGCAGGCGCAGTCGTGTCGGCGGTGTTGTTGCTGAGCAGCGCGCTCAAGGCAGGCGTCGCCGGGGCGCCGCCGTTTGCGGCCGCGACTGACGTCGAGGCTGGCGGCGTTGTCGGCACGGCAGAGGCCGGCGTCCCGGTGGCCGACATACCGGTGGCCGGCATACCGGCACCGCTGCCGCCGACTGTCGCAGCACTCGGGTGAGCTGTTGCGGGCGCTGCGCTGTCCGCTGTGATGGCGGTCTTTGCGGCATCCGCCTGCGGCCAGAAGCGCCATGCCAATGCGCCGGCGCCCAACAACACGGCGGCAGTGCCGGCCGCTGCGCCCCAGGCCATCCAGCGCGGTGCAAAGGTGCGGCCATACACTTCGCCGGCTGCGCGGCGCACCAGCGCGGTGTCGATGTGGCGCGTATCCGTGGTGTAGGCGCCAAGCAATGCGCGATCGCAGGTGACATTGATGACGCGCGGGATGCCGCCGGCTATGCGATGGACCTCATCCAGCGCTGCGGCGCTGAATATTTCGCCCGCCGCGCCTGCAACCCGCAGACGATGCTTTACATAGCCTTTGGTCTCCTCGCGGGTCAACGGATGCAGGTGATAGCGGCCGGTGATGCGCTGCGCCAGCTGTCGCAGGTCATTGCGCGCCAGCAGCTCCCGCAGTTCCGGCTGGCCGATGAGAATGATCTGCAACAGTTTCTGGGTGGGTGTTTCCAGATTGGTGAGCAGCCGCACCTGCTCTAGCACATCCGCATCCAGATTCTGCGCCTCATCCACGATTACAATGACGCGGCGGCCGTTGGCGTGGGTGGAGAGCAGCCGGCGGTTGAGCGCGTCGATCATCTCCTTGACGCTGCCGCGATCGGACTCGCTCAAGGGGATGCCCAGTTCCTCGCAAATGGTGAGCAGGAATTCTCCCGGCGTGACGCGCGGGTTCAGGATGACGGCGACATCGGCGTGCTGCGGCACGCGTGACAGCAGCGTGCGCACCACCGTGGTTTTGCCTGTGCCCACTTCGCCCGTGAGCTGGATGAATCCGCCGGATTCGTTGATGCCGTACAGCAGATGCGCCAAGGCCTCGGCGTGCCGCTCGCTCAAATAGAGATAGCGGGGGTCCGGGGTGATGGCGAATGGCTTTTCGCTGAGACCGAAAAAGCTCGTGTACATAGCGGGCCGATCATATCAAGCCCGGCCGCGCCGGGCCTTGGTGTCGGCGCCCGGGGTCGGCAGCAGCCCGCCGCGCACGATGCCCTTGGCGCCGAAGCGCTGGCGTATCTGGTCAACCGCGGCGTCCTGGCGCGCATTTTTGACGGTTTCGCCGGCGAACAGGTCGCCTTGCGTGGCCGGGTTCAGATGGCTCACGCCCACGCCGAGCAGCCGCACGCTCCAATCCGGATAGTCGGTGCGCCAGGCTGCAAGCAAGGCCTTCGCCACGGCGAGGAGGGTGGCCGTGTCGTGGGTGGCGGGCTCGACGGTCTGCTGGCGCGTGAAAGTGGCGAAATCCGAGCGCCGGATCTTCAGGGTCACCACGGAAGCCATCAATTGCGCGGCGCGCAGTCGCGCGCCGGTGCGGTCGGCCAGCTGCGTGACATGGGCTTGTAGCTGCGACTGCGAGCGGATGTCCTGTGCGAAGGTTTCTTCCGCGCTGATCGACTTTTCGTCGCGCTCCGCGATGACCGGGCGGTCATCGATGCCGGCGGCGCGGGCCCGCATGGTCGCGCCCTCCTTGCCGAACAACCGCCACACAGTCTCATCCGACGCCTGCCGCAACTCGCCGAAGCTGCGGATGCCCGCCGCGTGCACGCGTGCCAATGTCTTGGGTCCGACGCCGAACAGTCGCTGGATGGGCAATGGGTCGACCACGGCCCGAAGATTGTCGGCACCGATCCGGCAGAAGCCATCGGGCTTGTTCAAGTCAGAGGCGATTTTCGCCAGCAGCTTGTTCTCGCTCAGTCCCACGGAGGCCGTGAGGCCGGTGTGCCTGTGAATGTCCTGTTTGATGCGCAGCGCCATCTCGTCGGCGGGTCCCAGCAGCCGAAGGCTGGCCGTGACGTCGAGGAAGGCTTCGTCGAGTGACAGGCCCTCCACCTCGGGCGTGTACTCGTGAAAGATCTCGAAAACCCGCCGTGACAATTCCTGATAGCGGGACATTCGCGGACGAATGCAGATCGCATGCGGACAGCGCCGCAGCGCTTCGCCCATCGGCATGGCCGAGTACACGCCGAATTTGCGCACTTCGTAGTTGGCGGCGGCAACCACCCCGCGTCCCGAGGTGCCGCCGACGATGACCGGTTTGCCGGCCAGAGTCGGATCGTCCAGCGTCTCCACGGACGCGTAGAACGCGTCCATGTCGACATGCAGGATGGCCCGGGTCACTTCACGACGGTGACGGTGATCTGTTTCGAACTGATGACCGGACTGAACGGAGTGTGCGAATAATCGGCGAACAGCAATTGCAGCGTGTGCTTACCGGGTTCGAGTTTCAACTCGGTTTCGGTCTGACCCTTGCCGAAGTGAAGGATCTTCTCGCTGGCCGGAAGCGGTGCATCGAGCTTCAGGGTCGACAGATCGGTGTCGACGAGCAGGTGGTGATGTCCGGTGTTGTCGAATTTCACGCCGGCCGGGGCGACGCCTGCGCCCTTCAGACCGAAACGGACAGTCACCGGACTGTGCACGCGCGCGCCGTCCTTGGGTGCTATGACATACACCTCTGCGCTCAGCACCGTCGCGGCGGTCACCGACGTCGGCGGCGTTTGCTGCGGTACTGCCGTATTGGCCAGACAGGCGGCTGCAATCAAAAACCAAGTTGAACGATTCATGGGATGCTCCATTGATCCGACACGGGGGTGACTGTTGCCGATTCTACAGCCGCAAGGCTGCATACAGAACCGTTCCGGCCATGGTGAAGCTCAGAACGATGAGATAGATGAAGAACAGAATCAGCGCTTTGAAAAGGGTATTCGCACCGCCGCGTCTGAAGACGCGTTTCATGGCCAGGACCATATAGACAGGCATGTAGATCATGATCGCCGCCAGGAGCGCACCGCACACCGTGTCCAATGTGTGCGACAGATGCCCGAGCTGGTTCAGGAGCCACGCGATCGACATTGCCAGAAATGCGAAGGCATGTACGTGCACGAAGAACAACAGGTGCACCGCATATCGGTGCCGCGGAAACCAATACAGCAGCATGTGAAAAAACGCGATCAGCGGCAGCAGGATGAATATGGCCTTGGGTGCGACCGCCACCACGTCGTGTTTGAAGGCCTCGCCGTTGTCGCGCACGATGCGCTCGCAGGCGTGTTTGATCTGTACTTCGAAAATGTCGCTGTGAACATCGGTGCAACGCTGCTGCGGCGTTCGCGCCACGGGCGCAACGCCCGCGGTGGTCTTGGGGGCGTCATCCAGACCGATCAAGTGCACTGCCTCGCCCTGCCAGATCGAGGCGATCAGAAAAAACAGGACGCTCATCACCAGGTACAGGCGGAAGGGGGGCAGATAGGCGATACGGCGGCCGGCGATGAATTCCAGCGTCAACTTGCCGGGCACGAACAAAAGGTAGCGCATCGTGGTCCACAGCCGCGAATCCGAATGCGTCACGCCTTCCAGGGCCTCGTGGACCAGTTCGAGCGTGCTGGGCATATGCACGTCGGCGCGCTGACTGCAGTCCGCGCAATAGGCGCCTGTCAGTGGCGCGCCGCAGTTCCTGCAGTAGGAGAGGTCGGCAACTTCGGTTTTGGCGATCGCCGGAGGCGGATTGCTCAAGCCTTCACTCCGAGTTCATGGGGCGCAAAGTCATCGACATGGATCAGGTGCATGACCTTCGCATCGTAATCCAGCAGCAAAGCAGATTCAGCGCTGGTGATGATGCCCGCCGCCAACGCCTCCCGGATCTGGCCCGGCAGATCCAGCGCCATTACGCGGCCCGTCTTCACGCCGTCGACGCGGATACGTTTCTCGATGACTTCCGCAACTTGCGCCAATTCCAACGCCTGCTGCAGCAGACCCAGCGGATTGGCGGCATCCACCGTTTTGTAGATCTGATCGCTGAGCCGCTCCCGCGCCTCACACGGGTTCATGATCAGATCGACGATGCTGCGCCCGAGCCGGTCGCTGGGCGCGGAATACGTGAGTCCGCGCGGGAAGATGAACACGCGCATGAACGCCGCGATGGGTCGGTTCGGAAAATTGCGCAGGAACAAATGCAATTGCTCCTGTGCCTGATACAACAGACTGCGGCAGGCCCATTCGACCAAGGGCAGGTCCGCGTCCGGTGAGCCTTGGTTTTGGTGATGCTTGAGCACCATGGAGGCCAGATACATGGAGGACAGCACATCGCCGAGCCGGCCGGACAGAGTCTCTTTTTTCTTCAGATAGCCGCCCAGCGTGAGCATGGCCACGTCGGTGGCAAAGGCGAACGAGGCGCTGTAACGATTGATGTGCTGGAAGTAACGCTTGTTTGGGCCCTGCTCGGGCACCTGGGTGAAGCGTGCGAAGGTCAGCGCCATGATCAGCGAACGCACGGCATTGGACAGCGTGAAGCCGATGTGGCCGAACAGTGCGCGATCAAAATCCTGCACACCCGCTTCCCGGTTCGGATTGCGCGCCGCGTTCATCTCCTTCAGGACGTAAGGGTGACAGCGCACCGCACCCTGACCGAAGATGATGAGGCTGCGCGTGAGAATGTTGGCGCCTTCCACGGTGATGGCCACCGGAATGGATTGATAGCCGCGCGCGAGATAGTTGTTCGGACCGATGCAGATGCCCTTGCCGCCGTGTACGTCCATCGCGTCATTGGTCACCTGCCGCGCCAGTTCGGTCACGTGGTACTTGAGCATGGCCGAGGGGACCGAGGGCTTTTCGCCGCCGTCGATCGCGCCGGCAGTCACCGAGCGCGCCGCGTCCATGGTGTAGGTGCGAGCCGCCATGCGCGCCAACACTTGTTCGACCCCTTCGAAGCGACCCACCGGCGAGTTGAACTGACGGCGGATGCGCGTATAGGCGCCGGAGGCATACACCGCAGCCTTGGCACCGCCGGTGGCATTCGACGGCAGCGAGATGCAGCGGCCGACGGAGAGTTGCTCGACCAGCATGCGCCAGCCTTGTCCGGCCATCTTGAATCCGCCGATGATGCTCTCGAGCGGTACGAACACGTCCGTGCCGTGAATCGGTCCGTTTTGAAAGGGAATGTTCAGCGGGAAGTGGCGGCGGCCGATGTCGATGCCGGGTGTGTTGCGGGGAATCAGCGCGCAGGTGATGCCCAGGTCCACGGTTCCGCCCATCAGATGATCTGGGTCGAACATGCGGAAGGCGAGACCGATGACCGTGGCCACCGGCGCCAGCGTGATGTAGCGCTTGGAGAAATTCAGCTTCAGGCCGATGACTTCCTGACCTTGCCACAAGCCTTTGCAGATCACGCCCGTGTCGGGGAGCGACGCGGCATCGGAGCCGGCGCGCGGCCCGGTCAGCGCGAAGCAGGGCACTTCCTCGCCTCGTGCCAGTCGCGGCAGGTAGTGGTCCTTCTGCTCCTCGGTGCCGTAGTGCAGCAGCAGTTCGGCGGGACCGAGCGAATTGGGCACTGCGATGGTGGAGGAGGCGGTGGTGCTGCGCGAGGCGATTTTCACCAACACCGAGGAATGCGCGTAGGCGGAGAATTCCAAGCCGCCATATTTCTGCGGAATGATCATCGCGAAGAAACCCTGCGACTTTAGATAGGCCCACACCTGCGGCGGCAGGTCGCCACGCTGATGCGTGATGTCCCAGTCGTCGATCATCTGGCACAGCACTTCGCACGGTCCGTCCAGAAACGCCTTTTCCTCTGCGGTCAGCACCGGCGCCTTGGCGTTCATCAACGTCGGCCAGTCGGGACCGCCGGAAAACAACTCTCCGTCCCACCACACCGTGCCGGCTTCCAGTGCTTCGCGCTCGGTGGAGGACATGCTCGGCAGCAGCTTCAGATATTTCTTCAGGAAGGGGCGGGTGATCAGTCCGACGCGCAGCGGTTTGAGATTCAGCAGCACCAGCACCAGCACGGGCAGCGCCAGCACGACGATGAGCAGGGGCGAGGGTGCGCTCAACAGCACAAGCGCGAGCAGCGCGCCGGTCATGCACAGCGTGAACAGCCACAACGGCGCGCGCCGGTACAGCAACGTCAGCGTCAGGCCGACGACTACAACGGTCCAGAGGATGACGGCTGCAGAGCCTGATAGGAATGACAAGATGAGAACCCCGCTCTTCCTTGGCCGACTTCAGATTTCATCCGCCACGCGCGCGCCGTTGACAGCGCGCGCATGGCGGTGGGCAGATCAGATCAACTCTTTGACGCCATCGCGCTCTTCGCGCAATTCCTTGTCGGTCGCGTCCATCTTGCTGCGGCTGAACGCATCGACGGGCAGACCCTGCACGATGCTGTATTCGCCGTTCTTGCAGGTGACCGGATAGGAGTAGATGACGCCTTCGGGAATGCCGTAGCTGCCGTCGGAGGGCACGGCCATGGTCACCCAGTCGCCGGCCGGTGTGCCGAGCATCCAGTCGTGGATATGGTCCATGGCTGCCGAGGCTGCCGAGGCGGCGGACGACGTGCCGCGCGCCTTGATGATGGCGGCACCGCGCTGCTGCACGGTCGGGATGAAGGTGTCCTTGAACCAGGATTCGTCCACCAGACTGCGGGCGGCCTTGCCTGCAACCGTCGCCTGGTTCAAATCGGGATATTGAGTGGCGGAGTGGTTGCCCCAGATGATCATCTTCTTGATGTCGGTGACGGCCGTGCCGGTCTTCTCGGCCAGTGACGCGACAGCGCGGTTGTGGTCCAGACGCGTCATGGCGGTGAAATGCTTGGGATTGAGCGAGGGCGCATTGCGCTGCGCGATCAGCGAGTTGGTGTTGGCCGGGTTGCCCACCACCAACACGCGCACGTCGCGGCTGGCGACGGCGTCGAGCGCCTTGCCCTGCGCGGAGAAAATCTGCGCATTCGCCAGCAACAGGTCCTTGCGTTCCATGCCCGGTCCGCGCGGCCGCGCGCCGACCAGCATTGCAAAGTCGCAGTCTTTGAAGCCGACCTTGGCGTCATCGGCCGCACTGACGCTGTTCAGCGTGGGAAAGGCGCAATCGTTGAGCTCCATCACCACGCCTTGGGCGGCGCCGATGGCGGCGGGGATTTCCAGCAGCCGCAGGTTGATGGGTTGATCGGATCCGAGCATCTGGCCCGACGCGACGCGGAATGCGAGTGCATATCCGATGTTGCCGGCGGCTCCGGTGATGGTGACGGTGACGGGCTTTTTCAAAATGGCGGCTCCTCGCGCAGACAGCCCGTAATGTTAGCGCAAAGCTTGACTGTAGTTGGGGAAAACCTCGTGAAATTCCTGTAGTTCCCGATCCGCCTCCGCAGTCTGACCCAGCTTGCGAAGCTGCTGGATACGGGCCTGCCATTCGCGCGGATCCTTGCGTATCACCTCCACCGGCATGAGTGGAAGCAGCGCGCCCTCCACCTGTTTGTCGCGGGAATTCGGCGGATCGCTGGTGAACAGCCGTCGCGATTCGAACAGCCGCGGCACCACTTCGGCGCTGCGGCCTCCGGGTGGCGGCGCGTGCGCTGCAACTGGCGGTGGTGCATGCTGGTAGGAGCGCTCGCCGTGCGCCGCTACGGCGGGGATCATGCGCACCGAATCATCGCCATTTTTCCGCGTGCGCTGATCCACGGCAATCGCCAACAACACGGATGCTGACAACAGGACGCTGGCCGCCAATGTGAAGGGCGCAAACCAGCTTGGCTTGTGCTGCAGAGGTTTGTTGAAATCGCGCAGCGTGTTGCGAGTCGCGGTGTGCACCGTGCGCGCATGTCCGGCAATTTTCCGGTCGATCTCTGCCGGCACCTGCGTGCCGCGCAACTGGCGATAGGTGCGCGACACCTCGCTGTTGCCACGCAGATAAGCGTCGAGTTCCGGATCGCGTAAATCGCCCATGATCACACCACCGCGCGCATGCCGGCTGCCAGTGCCGGCTCAGCCAGTGATTTCTTGAGTTTCGACACCGCATAGCGCAGCCGGCTTTTAGCGGTCTCGACGCCGACCTGCGTAATGTGCGCGATCTGCGCGATGTCGAGGCCGGATTCTTCGTGCAGCAGAAATGCTTCGCGCTGGTCGGCCGGCAACTCGCTCAACGCATGTTCAAAACTCGCCAGGCGCTGATCGTATTCGGCGCGGCGGTCGGGACGTTCAAATTCGGGGGCGGCGGATTTGTCGATGAACGCGGCATGTTCATCAGACGCATCGATCGGCGTGGCGCGTGCACGGCGGTGATGATCGATCGCGCAGTTGTGCGCGATGTGAAACAGAAACGTTGCGAACTTTGCGCGCGGTGTGTAGCGCAGACGATTGGCGATGACGCGCATCCAAACTTCCTGAAATAAATCGGTCGCATTCGCCGCGTTACGCACGTGACGCAGCAGGTAGCGATACAGAGGGCCTTTATGACGCGCATACAGCGCATCAAAAGCGCAGCACTCTCCGGCCTGATACCGGAGCATCAATGCGGCGTCCTCTTCCAGGGGCTCCATGGACCACAGCATACGTGTGGGCGCCAGGGCTAAGCTACCCAGATCGGGATACCTCATCGAGGCGGCGAGTCGCATGGCATTGCTACTCCGGTTATGTCAAATCACATTGAAAATCAGTGCCTTAACTTAGGCAAACGGCAATCCAGGGCGGAATGGGTTAGGAATTCGAAAAATAATTTGATTTAGTGCTTGCATGTGGCAGTGGTGTAGCTTAGTATAACACCAAGTCACCAACACACCGTCGGTGACAGACAAAGGAGATTGCCATGTACACCGATATCGCCCTCAAGCTCAAAGCCCTCACCCTCGCCGTGATGATCAACGGTTTGATCATGGGCGGCGCCGCCTACTTGTTCGACGGTCAGATCCATCAGCGCGGATCCAGCTCGATGCTGGCGCAGACGCATGGTCACGATGCGACCCGCGTTCAGGTCAGCGTCTTCCGCCCGTAAGCAGTTGGTAGCGGTCGTCACTCTGAGGCGTTCTGGTAGATTACTGTGCTAGTCACCCCTTACACGATCAAAGGCACATCGAGTCAAAGCATGGACCCAAATTGGAATGACAATCAGCCAATCTATCGCCAACTGCGCGATCGAATGGTGGCGCTCATTCTGGAAGGCGCACTGAAGGAAGGTGACCCCTTGCCTTCGGTGCGCAATGTGGCCGCGGACTATCGACTCAATCCTCTGACCGTATTGAAGGGTTATCAGCAGCTGGTCGACGAAGGCCTGGTGGAGAAACGACGCGGCCGCGGCATGTATGTCAGCGACGGCGCACGCCGGCAGCTGATGTCGGGAGAACGCGAGCGGTTCTTGAACGATGAGTGGCCGCAGGTGCTCGCCGTCATCAACCGGCTGGGCTTCAGCGCCGAGGAACTGTTTGCGCAAGTTCCCGCCGCCACCCATCCAGCCTCGCCACCTCGTCAACCTGAGTCAAAAGAATGAATGAGCCAACTTCTACCGCATTGATCACCGCGCGCAATCTCGGCAAGCGCTATGGCAAGTTCAGCGCGCTCGACAACGTCAACTTCGACATCGAGCCGGGCCGCATCGTCGGTCTGATCGGGCCCAATGGGGCCGGTAAGACCTCGGCGTTGCGTGCGGTGCTCGGATTGACTTCTTATACCGGCGAATTGCGCGTGTTCGGCCAGGATCCGTTTCAGGCTCGCTCGCAGATCATGCAGGACACCTGCTTCATCGCCGACGTGGCGGTGCTGCCGGGCTGGCTGCGTGTGTCGCAGGCCTTGGATTTTGTCGGCGGCGTGCATCCGAAGTTCCGCCGCGATCGCGCGGTCAGCCTGCTGTCGAAGACGCAGATCAAGATGGAATCGCGCGTGCGCGAATTGTCGAAAGGCATGAAGACGCAGGTGCATCTGGCGCTCGCCATGGCCATCGACGCGAAATTGTTGGTGCTGGACGAACCGACGCTGGGCCTGGACCTGCTGGCGCGGCGCGCATTTTACGATGCGCTGGTGAATGACTACATGGACGAGACGCGCACCATTCTGGTCACCACGCATCAGGTGGAGGAGGTCGAGAACCTGCTCACGCATGTCATGTTCATCGAGCGCGGTCACATCGTGTTGGACACGCCGGTGGAAGAAATTCCCGAGCGCTTCGTCGCCATCAGCGTGCATCCGGACCGCCTCGATGCCGCCAAGGCCCAGAAGCCGTTCCACGTCCGTCCCTTGATGGGCAAGACCATCATGTATTTCGAACGACCCGCGAACCCGGCATTGGCAGCCTTAGGCGAACCGCACACGCCCACCATTGCCGATCTGTTCGTCGCCAAACTGTCTCAAGGTGCCGTATGAACACGTATATCTGGTTGTTTCGTCGCGAGGTTTGGGAAAACCGCGCCATCTGGATGCTGCCCGCCGCGGTCAGCGCCGTGCTCCTGTTCATCTTCCTGTTCGGCAAGCTGCAGGTCGAAGATCTGCCGCAGCACCTCACGTCTGAACAGATCGCGGTGGTCGCGCCGATGTTCTTTTCCATGATCGCCGTGTTGATGCTGTCGCTGATGTCCGTCTACACGGCCTGGTACCTGCTCGATTGTCTGTACGCGGACCGCAAGGACCGCAGCGTGCTGTTCTGGAAGTCGCTCCCCGTGACCGACACGGCGACCGTGCTGTCGAAATTGGCGATGGCGTTGCTGGTCATTCCCTTGGTGTACTTCATCGCCGCCGACGTCACAGCCTTGGGTGCCGCCTTCATCCTGTCGGTGCGCGGTGGTTCGCATTTCACGGCGGCGTTGTGGAACCCTGCCAATTGGCTGCACATGCAGGTGTTGTCGCTGTACATGATCGTGACCAGCGCCCTGTGGTTCCTCCCGGTCTCTGCATGGTTCCTGCTCGTGTCCGCCTGGGCAAACCGCGCGGTGACGCTGTGGGCCGTCGTGGCGCCGGCAGTGGTCTGCTTCGTGGAGCTCAAGCTGTTGGGTACCCGCTATCTGATGGATGCCGTATGGGCTCATCTTCTCGGCTATCTCAGAACCGCCTTTCGGGATGCCGAGCAATACAGCTCGGTGTCGCCGGACGGTGGCGATTTCACCGTGCCGCGCATCACCTGGCGGCTGATCGATCCGGCGTCCTTCTGCAGCAGCGTCGAGATGTGGGTGGGTGTTGCACTGGGCGTCGCCTTCGTTGCCGGCGCCATCTATCTGCGGCAGCGTCGCACGGAAGCCTGAACCGATAGTGATATAAAGGCTCAATGAGGTTCAAAGAGCGGGCGCTCGTCTGCATGCTGATTTGTTCGCCGGCGTATCTGCACGCCGGCGAATTTCTTGCCACCAAGAACGAAAACCCCTTGCTGCGCGCGTTGTATCTGCCCCTTCCCGCCGATATGGGCAGCGCCGACGGTGCAGCGTTGTCGATGAGTCTGTCGGTCGCCAACACGATCAATGCCGAGCCCCGTGAAACCGAGAGTTTGTTCGTCGACGGCGAGGCAACGACGCTGCGCCTGGCCTTCGATGCGCCGCTCGCACCGCGCTGGCGCTATCGACTGACGCTGCCGCTGATCCACGATTCCGGCGGTCGGCTCGACTCACTCATCGACCGATGGCATGGCTGGTTCGGCCTGCCGCGGGGTCAGCGACCCGGTTCCTCGCACAATCAACTCCGCTATTCTTACAGCGGCGAGAGCGCGGTGAATGTGAACGCGTCGCAGACCGGCCTTGGCGATGCGTCCGCGGAACTGGGCTGGTATCTGCTGGACGATACGTCCCGTTCGGTGTCTGTGTGGGGAGGGCTCGAGGCGCCCACCGGCAAGGCATCGGCGCTGACCGGTGACGGTGCCTGGGATGCAGGACTATGGGTGCACGCGGTGCTCGGCGGCGCGCGCTGGCAATTGGGTGGCGAGGCGGGGGTGTTGCGCCCCTTCGGCGATGACGTGTTCGCCGGTGCCGCAAGACGTACCGCGATGTTTGGTCGGGCGGCAGCGACGTGGCGGGCAAACGCGGACTGGTCGCTGCGTCTGCAGCTCGACGCGCAGAGCGCCCGGTTGAAAAATACCCAGCTGCGCTTTCTGGGACCTTCGCTACAGATGAGCGCCGGGGTGGAGTACCGTCTGAACCGCTGCTGGAGCGCTCAGCTGGGATTCTCAGAGGACGCTGCGGTGAACACCGCGCCGGACGTCACTTTTTTCTTCGGGTTGCGCAACGTCTCGACGGCGCATTGACCGGCATGCAATGTGTAGGCACTCTTATCGCCCATGAGCGAGATCAAATCCGATGAGCAGGGACTGCAAAAGGCACTGGATACCCTGCACAGCCTGTTGACCACGGGCGAGACGGTCGAGGCCTGGGCCACACAGCGCCGCATCTTCGCCCTCAAGCACCGGCGCGTGGTGCTGGTGGCAACGTCGGGACGCTTCATCGCGCTGACTCGCAAACTCATCGGCGGCTATGACACGGCCGACATCCGCTGGCAGGACCTGAAGGAAACCCGGATCCGTGCCGGCATCTTCGGCGCCGACCTGACGGTCATCGCGCAATCCAGCTCCGACCTCAACATCGCCTCCGAGGTCAATCGGGTGTGGACCTACATGGGTTTGCGCAAGGATCAGGCGCAGGCTCTGTATCGCATCTGTCAGCAGCACGATCAGGCTTGGCGTGAGAAGCGGCGCGTTCGGGAGCTTGAAGAACTCCGCGCTAAATCCGGCGGCGTTCAGTTCGCGCCGCCAGCCTTCTCCTCAGCACCCTCAGATGCGTCAGCCGGCTCTGAATCAGAGTCAACGCGCCGGCTTCGGCAGGCGCGCGAAATGTTGGACGCCAAGTTGATTTCGGATTCGGAGTTCGAAACCATCAAAGCTCGGATTGTTTCCGGGCTCTAGCGCTTCTCGTCGCTCAGTAAATCCGGGAGCGCGGGGGCGGGTATCCGTTGCGCCGCAGATCGCGCGCCACGGTCCACAGCAGTTCTTTGCACACCACAACAACTCACGGGCCGTGGCGAGCGCCTCGCGGGCAAACAGTCTGCCCCCCGCCACACCAGCGGTGGCAGCCATTTGCGTTCGAGGCTCAAAGTAAAAGCGCGCTCACCCCATAAGATGCGCAAAGTAAGAGTGTTGCAGTCGATTGATAGGATCTGCCCGCTTACGCAGCGATCGAAACAATTTAAGTCGGTCACCGAATGCTTTTGAGACGTGCTCAGGTCGCAGCGCTCGCGTTTGATTGAACGTCGGTACGCCGCCATGCTTGGAGGCGAACTCGTTGAAGTCGATCAGGAAGTCGTCCCAGCCTTTGTCGCCCACCGATGAGGGTTCGAGCGTGAACGCGGGACCGTCGTAGCTGAGGCTGAAGAGCGAATTGCGATCGCGATGCAGCCGCGAGGAGGTGTGCACGATGTTGCAACGATAACGATGCTGTTTGTAGTACGCGTGGCAGAAGGCGAAATACTCGCCCAACAACCGTGGAAATTCCGGTTGCGCGAATGCCCAGAGGCTGTAGGTGAAGCGGGCCTTCCATGCCTCGCGCGGCAGTTCGCGCATCCATTCATGCGCGTACATGACCACGCCGCGCGCGGCGCGATTCAAGGTCGCATGTGCCGGCACTGCCAGCATGCCCCCCACCGAGGAACCGAACGCGGGCAGCACATTCTTCAGCACCGAGTTGCGGATCTGCCAGATGCCGGACCGGCTGGTGCTTGCGTCCTCGTCCAGCAAGCGCCGCTCGACGGTGATGCGGTCGTTGAACGGGAAGATCTGCAGCCGCAGCGCACCCGGTGCGCTGATGATCGCGGCAAATCGCGCCGCAAATTCTTTCAAGGAATAGCTCTGATAGTCTATTTTCACCGGCACGATGTCGCGTACCTTGAGCACCACTTCGTGCACCACGCCGAGCAGCCCGTAGCTGGAGCGCAGCACGCGCATCAGATCCGGTTCACGATCCGAAACCGTCATCGCCTTGCCTTGCGGCGTGATGATTTTCATCGCCGCGACACAGGAAGACATCTGCGACATCCCGTCCTGCAGGGACGGCTGCGGCAGACTGGCTGTCGCGATGGCACCGAGAGAAATGTTGGCGATTTCCGGTGTCAGCGGCAACTCCATACCGCGCTCGGCAAGTGTGCGCACGAGGTCACCGACGCGCACGCCGGCTTGTGCGCGTACCAGGTTGCCTTCAATTTCCAGGATCTTGTTGAGCGGCTGTGTATCCAGCGTCGTCCCGCCATCGCCCCCGACGCAACGCGCCTGGGAGTAGTCGGCGCCCAAGGGTCGCACCGGCGAGGGATAGGATTTTGTATTTTGAAGAATGGTCGGAATGTCTTCGACCTTCTTGGGACGCAAAATGATGCGTGGACGGCGAAAGACGCCGGAATTGTCCGCGCTTGGCGAACGATCGACCTTGGATACCATGCGCTTCCCCCCGGAAGATAATGGAAACTGCAACTAGGACCGTTGCTGTCGAGGGGCACGACGAGAACTACTACTGGTAACCCCGCTATCGTAGGACCCTTCGAGGGACCCTTTAGACCGGTGGCTTTGCGTCCCCACCTTTCGGCGGGTTTGCCCTTAAAACAGCGCAGTCAATATGAGCCAGAATCCGTGTCGCTGTAAAGCAAAATCTAAGGGTGAATTGTCAAATTGGAAATTGTGACGCAGGTCCGCGCACAGCTTGTTTATCCCATTAAAAGCACGGTTTCTGCGTGCTCGAGCGCCTCGGGCGTGCCGTACAGCACCACCACATCACCTTCCTTAAATACTGTATCTACGGCCGGGTCGCGTCCGACGATGCCATCGCGCCGCACCGCGCTCACCAACGCCTGTGCGCCGCGATCGTTGATGTCCGCAATGCTGCGGCCGACGGCCCACGCGCTGGGTGGCAGAATCACGCTGCTCAACTCTTCGCGATAGGCATGGGTCGAATCCAGTAGCTGCGCGTTCTCGCCGCGGAAAATGTGGCGCAGCATTCCATAGCGATGACTTCTGATGTTGTCGACCGTCTTCACCACGCGCGACACCGGCACTTTCAACAGCACCAGCAGATGCGACAGCAACATCAGGCTGGCTTCGAACGTTTCCGGCACGACTTCGGTTGCACCGGCTCTCTGCAATTCTTCCAGACGTGTGTCGTCCTGCGTGCGCACCAGCACCGGCACATCGGTTCGCGATTTGCGTAACGCCGCGAGGATCTGCAGCGACACGGCAGGACTGGCGAAGGTGATGACGACTGCGCTGGCACTTGCCAGGCCGACGTTTTCGAGTACCTCGATCTGCTTGGCATCGCCATACACCACCGGCTCGCCGGCCTGCCGGCCGGCGCGGATCCGCACCGGATCCAGATCCAGCGCGATGTATTCGAAACCGGTCTGCTCCAGCACGCGCGCAATGTTCTGGCCGACGCGGCCGAAGCCGCAGATCACGACGTGATCGCGCTCAGCCAAAGCCTTGGTGTTGAGTGCTTCGCGGGCGGACTCGGACGGGCGCGGGCCCGATTCGCTCAGCAAGGCACGCGTAATGCGCCGGTTATGGCGAATCAACAGCGGCGAGATCACCATGCTCAACACGGTGGCGGCGAGAATGGGCTGCACGATTTTCGGCGCCAGCAGTCCGCGCTGCAAGAGCAGCGTCAACAACGCGAAGCCGAATTCTCCTCCCTGTGACACCACCACGCCCACTCGGGTGGATTTGAACCAGCTTCCCGTTGCAGGCTTGGCCACGAGGGTGACCACCAGGGTCTTGATCACGATCATGCCCACCAGGATCAGTGTCACCAGCGGCAACTGGCGAAACAGCAGGTCCATGTCGAGCAGCATGCCGATGGTGACGAAGAACAGACCGATGAGCACATCGCGATAGGAGCGGATCGTGGCCTCGACCTGATGACGGAATTCAGTTTCGGCCAGCATCATGCCGGCGAGGAAAGCGCCCAGGGCCAGCGACAAACCCACCGCCCGGGTTGCCCAGGCCGAGGCCAGCACGACCAGCAACACGGCCAGTGAAAAAAGTTCAGCGGAATTCGCACCGGCGATGGCCATGAACAACGGCCGCAGCAGCCACCTGCCGGTTGCGAGCACGATGAGCAATGCCACCGTTGCGCTGCCCACCGATACCAGAATGTGCAGGGGAGTTGCCAGCGATTCGCCGACGCTGAGCGCAGATACCAGGGCCAGCAGCAATGTGAATGCCAGATCCTGAAACAGGCAGATGGCCACCGCGAGGCGCCCGTGCGTACGATTGTTTTCGGATTGTTCGGTGAGCTGCGCCACGATGATGGCGGTGGATGACATGGCAATGGCGCCGCCGATGACCACGGCCACGGAAGGGCTGATGCCTAGCACCGCAATGGCGATGCCTGCAACCACCGCGATGGTGCCGAGTACCTGGCCGCCGCCGACACCGAACACGTCCCAGCGCATCGCCACCAGGCGCGGCAGCGAAAACTCCAGTCCCAGCGTGAACACCAGAAACACCACACCGAATTCGGCCAGCAATTGCGTGGTTTCATTGTTCTCGGCCAGGCCCAGGGCGTGAGGCCCCAGCAACATGCCGACGAACAGATAGCCGATGATGCCGGGCAGCCGCAACTTGCGCACCACTGCCACCACCGAGACGGCGGCCGTGAGCAATATGAGGATCTGCAGCAGGGCGTCGTGATGTGTCATGACCAGTGATTGACGGTAGACGGTCTGCGACTTCGAGGCAATGTTTGCGCGTGCCTGATAGCATCCGCGCAATGACGGACTCGGCGGCGACGATCGAAATTGCGCAGGGCAGCGGTGCCCACCGGATCGATGTCGTGGGCAACTGGACGTTGGACGCGATTCCCTTGCTCGACGCGCGCATCGCCGCGCTGCCCGGCTCTTTCAGCGGTGTGCTCGATTGCGATTGGTCGCGTGCCCGGGAGGTGGACCTCGGCGCTGCCTGGGTACTTATCGAGCGGCTGCAGGCCAGAGGCGCGACGCAGATCCGCCATACCGGCAATCCGCCGGAACTGCTGGCGTTGCTCGAATCCCTGCAGGAGCAGCGCAAGGGCGAACCGCTTACTCCTGAAACCACGACCTCGGCGCTGCAGCGTTCGGTGGTCAGCGTCGGCCGATGGTCGGTGCAGCAGGTGGAGAAGTCGCGCGAGGCGGTGGAGTTTTTCGGCCGCATCTTCACCGTACTCGGATCGGCCTTCCGGCGGCCGCGTGCGTTGCGAGTCACCTCGATCGCCCGCTTCGTCTACGAAACCGGCATCACCGCCATTCCTATCGTGGCGCTGATCGCCTTTCTGATCAGCGTCATCGTCGCCTACCTCGGTGCGCAGCAGCTCACCAAATTCGGCGCCGACATTTTCGTCGTCGACCTCGTGACCGTGGCGGTGTTGCGCGAGCTCGGCGTGCTGCTGACGGCCATCATCGTGGCGGGCCGCTCGGGCAGCGCATTTGCTGCCGAAATCGGAGTTATGCAGATCAACGAGGAAACCGACGCACTGCGCGCCATGGGCATGAACCCGATCGAATTGCTGACCGTGCCGCGCGTGCTGGGGCTGATGATCGCGCTGCCGCTGCTCACGGTGATCGCCGATGCCATGGGGCTCGCCGGCGGCGGCCTGCTGTCGCTTTTGCAGCTGAACATCCCCTGGCCGCAATTTGTCAATCGCATGCGCGAGGCGATCGCCCCCACCACCTTCTGGGTGGGCATCATCAAGGCGCCGGTGTTCGCGTTTCTGATCGCAATGGTGGGCACCTATCGCGGTATGCAAGTGCGCGATTCCGCGCGCGAACTGGGACGCCTGACCACTGTATCGGTGGTGCAATCGATCTTTCTGGTGATCCTGGCCGATGCGTTGTTCGCCATCCTGTTCGTGAAGTTGGACATCTGATGGCCGGCGCGACTGCAACGGACCTAAACCCGGTCATCCGCGTCAGCGGATTGGTGAACCGCTTCGGCAAGCAGGTGGTGCACGACGGCCTGGACCTTACGATCCAGCCGAATGAGATTTTCGGCATCGTCGGTGGCTCCGGAACCGGCAAGTCGGTATTGCTGCGGACCATTCTCGGATTGCAAGTGCCCTCCGCCGGCAGCGTCGAGTTGTATGGCAAGGACATTCACCGCATGTCACGCCCCGAGCGCGTCGAATTGATGAAGCACTACGGCGTCACCTTTCAGCACGGGGCGCTGATCAGTTCTCTGTCGGTGGCGGAGAACATCCAGCTCCCGCTGCGCGAATACCTGAATCTGTCCGATTCCGCGCTCGATCATCTGGTGGAACTCAATCTGCGGCTGGTCGGCCTGCCCGCCGACTCGGGCGCCAAATTTCCCTCGCAACTCTCCGGCGGCATGGTCAAGCGCGCGGCGCTGGCGCGCTCGCTGGCGCTGGAACCCAAGCTCCTGTTTCTGGATGAACCAACCGCCGGCTTGGATCCGATTTCCGCCACGGCCTTCGATACGTTACTGTTGTACCTGCGCTCGCATCTGCATCTGACGGTGGTCATGATCACGCACGATTTGGATACGCTCTTCAGGACCTGCAACCGCGTCGGCGTCATCGTCGAGCGGCGTATGATCACCGACACGCTCCCCGGTCTGCTGAAGAGCGATCAGCCGTGGATTCACGAGTATTTTCACGGCCCGCGGGCGCGCGCAGCCGAAGGCGGATCGCATGGATAGGGATGCAAATTATCTGGCCGTCGGCGCCTTTGTGCTGTTGGTGATCGCCATGGGCGTGTCCTTCGTGCTCTGGTATACCGAGCACCAGGACAAGCGCCAGTACAACCACTACGAAATCTACTTCCAGGGATCTGTCAGCGGCCTGAACGAGGGCAGCCCGGTCCGCTTTCTGGGTGTGAATGTCGGCCGGGTCACCCAGGTGGCCGTGGATCCGCAAGAGCGCAACCGCGTGCAGGTCATTGCGGATATCGAAACCTCCGCGCCCATCGATGGCCGCACGCTCGCGTCCTTGAGCCTGCAGGGCATCACCGGTCTGCTGTTCATCGACCTGGAGCAGGACCACGCTGCCAATGTGCTGACGGAATTGCCGCACGGTCAGCGTTACGCCGTGATCCGCTCCAAGTCCTCCGACTTCGACAAGCTGTTATCGGCGCTGCCGACGCTGGCCGGTCACGCCGATGAGATGATCGGCAAGCTCAACAACGCGCTCAGCGACCAGAACATCAAGGCCTTCTCGGACACCATCAACAACGCGCAGCTGGCCAGCGCCCAGCTGATCAAGACGCTCAAGGGCGTAGATGACATGGCGACACAGATGCGGACCGCGGCCGATGAGGTGGAGCGCATGTCGGCCAGCATTCGCGGCATCAGCGATGAAGCCGCGCCGCAGGTCAAACAGATTCTCGCCCGTACCCGCGAGGTCGCCGACAATTTTGCACAGACTGCCAAGCAATTGGACAAGTTCATCGCCGACAACGAAAAAGGCGTGGCCCGCTTCACCGATCGCGGCCTGCCTGAATTCGAGCGGCTGTTGCGGGAAGGACGCGAGGCGGCCAAAGACATCCGCGAATTGTCGCGAACGCTGCGCGAGAATCCTTCTCAACTGATCTACGAACCCAGCTACCGGGGCGTCGAGGTGCCGCGATGATCGCTAAATCCGTTGGGGGGCTGGCGCTGTGCATGTCCCTGTGTGCCTGCACGTCGGGCCTGTTCACCAGCAAGATCCAGCCGACCTCGGCGTATCTGTTGTCGGTACGCAGCTCCTCGGCCGCTGCGGCGACGGGCGCCACGCCGGCGCCTGTATTGCCCGTCGATCTCGCCATCCTCAAGCCGCGCATGCGTCCCGGGTTGGAGTCAGGGCGCATTGCCGCGCTGTACCCGGACCGCCGTCTGGAGTTCTATGCCGGTGGAACCTGGAGCGGTTCGCTCGATGAAGTGATGCAGAACCTGACGGTGCAGATGTTTCAGGATCGAGCCAATCTGCGCAGCGTGAGCGGCGAATCGACGCGCTTCGTCAGCAATTACTGGCTGGAGCTGTACGTGCACGACTTCGAAGCTGAATATGCCGGCAGTGGACCGCCGACGATCAAAGTGCGTTTCGCTGCGCGGCTGGGCAGCACGGTGGGCCACGACAGCGTCGGCAACTACGAAGCCCAGGCTTCGCAAGTTGCTAGCGAGGACCGTCTCGGTCCCATCGTCGATGCCTTCGAGCGCGCCGCGAACGAAGCGCTCGGGAAGATCGTCGACGCGGCGGATGCGACCTTGCAAGGCGTCGCCGTCAAGTCGGAGCCCTAGCAGTCCGACTTTTCCACCAGCCGCGGCGCGCATCGCGTGCCGGTCGTTACTGTTCCGCGCCTTCCAGCGCCGCGCCCGCTTCCAGCCATTGCTCTTCGAGAGTTGCAGTTTCCTGGGATAAGAGAGCGCGGCGCTCGGTCAAATTGCGCAGATCCGCCGCGCGATTGCGCTCGTATATTCCGGACTCGGCCAGCGCTGCGTCGATCTGTGCACGTTCGCTCTGCAGCCGTTCCAGCTTTTCTTCCAACTGCAACAAGTCGCGCCGCAACGCCGCCTCCCGCTTGCTGTTGGAGGCCGTTGCCGACTTCACCGGCCGGGTCGCCGGCGTTTTCTTCTCTTCGGTGACGGGCTGAGTAGCCTTGCCGCGTGTCTTGAGCCACCGCTGATAGTCATCCAGATCGCCGTCGAAAGCCTGAACGCGCCCATCGGCCACGAGGTAGAGGGAGTCCGCCGTCATTTTGATCAGATGGCGGTCATGGGAGACGATCACCAGGCCGCCTTCAAAGGTCTGCAATGCCACGGTAAGCGCATGCCGCATCTCGATGTCCAGATGATTGGTGGGCTCATCGAGCAGCAGCAGATTCGGCCGCCGCGCCACCAACAGCGCCAAGGTCAGTCGCGCTTTCTCGCCGCCTGAAAACCGCCCGATCGGTTCGAAGGCGCGATCGCCCTGAAAGCCGAAGGTGCCCAGATGGCCGCGCACCTGCTGTTCTTCGCAGCGCGCGTACTCAGGGCCGCCGAGATTGCGCAGATGCCAGAAGGCGCTTTCTTCCGACTGCAATTGTTCGAGCTGCTGCTGCGCGAAGTAGCCTACGACGAGCTCAGTCGAGGCGATGCGCTGACCGGCCATCGGCTGGGTCTCGCCGGCCAGTAATTTGGTGAACGTGGATTTGCCGGCGCCGTTGATGCCCAGCAATGCGATGCGGTCATGCGGCCCGATGGACAGGTTGATGCCGCCGACGATCACCCGCTCGCCGTAGCCACAACTCACCTCATCAAGCGTCAGCAACGGGCGCGGCGCCTTCAGCGGTTTTGCAAACTCGAATTCGAAAGGGCTGTCGGCATGTGCCGGCACGATGCGCTCCATCCGCTCCAGCATCTTGATGCGGCTCTGTGCCTGCCGAGCCTTGGTGGCCGACGCGCGGAAGCGATTGATGAAGGAGGTGATGTGCGCAACCTGCCGCTGCTGCCGCACCAGCATGGTCTTCTGCAGCGACAGTTCCTCCGCGCGCTTCTCCTCGAATTGAGAATAGTTGCCTGAATAAGCGTGGATCGCGCGATTCTCGATGAGCAGCACCCGGCCGATGATGGCGTCGAGAAAATCGCGGTCATGCGAGATCATCAGCAGCGTGCTGGGAAACGCGGTCAGCCAGTCCTCGAGCCAGACGATGGCATCCAGATCCAGGTGATTGGTCGGCTCATCCAGCAACAGCAGGTCGGCGCGCGAGTTCAGCGCGCGCGCCATGGCAAGACGAACCCGCCAGCCACCGGAGAATTCGCCCACCTGGCGTTCATGGTCCGCGGTCTGAAATCCCAGTCCATGCATGATGGACGCGGCGCGCGACCGGGCGCGATAGCCATCGATGGCCAGCAGCTGCGCATAAATTTCCGCCAATTCCATGGCGCGGCTCTCGTCGGCCTCGGCGGCGGCAATCGCGTTCATCACCGAGCGCAGCTCAGCGTCACCATCCAGCACGAACTCAATGGCGGGGCGAGCCACGGCCGTGATCTCCTGCTCGACCACCGCCATCTTGAGCTGCGCCGGGCGGTCGATATCGCCTAAATCCGGTCCTAGTTCTCCCTGAATCGCTGCGAACAAACTCGACTTGCCGGTGCCGTTCGCGCCCGTCAGTCCGACGCGGTCGCCTTTGTAGATCGTGAAGTTTGCTTTTTCGAACAGCAGGTCTGGTCCGCGTCTTAGCGTTAATTCTCGTGCTGACAACATATCTAATTATTGTACCTGTTCATTTGCACGTACTGTCTTGGGCGCCTTCGGCGTGTGGGCGGATGGGAGGGGAGTGGGTTGCGGCGCGATGAGCGAGACGAGACCGGGCGAACCGGGCGCGTGGAGTGCTACACCCAAGTTACGTGCTGAGATCTGTGGGGCCATAGCGCCCGCCCGGTCTCGGGTAACCACGGCCCGCTGCAGGTCACCGCACACCACAACAATTCCAGGGCCGTGGCGAGCGCCTCGCCGGCAAAACCTCTTCGGACCCGCACGCTCGGAATAAACCGCAGCAGTAGTTCAAACAGCGCTAAGGGTGACCCGTGAGGGCCCACAAAGAGCAGCAAAATGCGCAGGCCCCGTGCGTTGCTCCGAAAAGATGGCCAGCAAGCTAGCAGCATCCATGACATCGCCAAACAAACGCCCCTGAGCAAAAAAGCACCCATGCTTGCGCAAGAACTCGAGCTGCTCGCGAGCCTCGACGCCTTCAGCGACCACTTCCATTTCGAGGCTCTTGCCCATGTCGATGATGGTGCGCACGATGGCGGCGTCATCGGAATCGATGGCCACATCGCGTACGAAGGATTGGTCGATCTTGAGTGTGCTGATCGGGAACTGCTGCAAGGCCGACAGCGAGGAATAGCCGGTGCCGAAGTCATCGATGGCCAGGTGCAGTCCCATGGAGTACAGCTCGTTCAGCAGCCGCACGGTGCGCTTCGGGTCGGTCATCAAGGTGGTTTCCGTCACCTCGAGTTCGAAGGAGGTCGGTGATACGTCGTGCTTGCGGAAGACGGAGCGGAAGCGGGCGATGAAGCTGGTCTGCTTCAATTGCCGCAAAGACAGGTTGATCGACACGCGGCCCGGCTGCGCCACCACTTTTTGCCATTCGCGATAGTCGCCGCAGACGCGGTTCATGACCCATTCGCCGATGTCGAGGATCAGACTGGTTTCCTCCGCCAGCGGAATGAACTGCGAGGGAGGGATGTCACCGTGGCCGGGCAGTCGCCAGCGCAGCAGCGCCTCGGCGCCGATGACGCGGCCGTCGCGAAGGTCGACCTTTGGCTGATACAGGATCACCAATTCGTCGCGTTCCAATGCACGTCGCAGCTTGCTCTTGAGCATCAGCCGCTCGACCGCTGCGGCATTCATGTCCGGCACGTAGAAGGCGTGCGAATTGCCGCCGTTCTGCTTGGAGTGGTACATCGCGGCGTCGGCGTTGCGGATCAGGTCGATCACATTCTCGGCATCGTGCGGGCACATGGCGATGCCGATGCTGGCGGTGAGGTACACCTCTTCCTGATTCACGTAGAAGGCGCGGCCGATTTCATCCAGCAGGGTTCGCGCCAGCGTGCTCAAGTTGGCGCGGTTGTCGACGTCGTTGGGAAGACCATCGATGAACAGGGCGAATTCATCGCCGGCCAGGCGGCCGATGACCATCTCTTTGCTCAGATTGCGCGTCAGGCGTTCGCTGAATATTTCCAGGGTGCGATCGCCGGCGGCGTGACCGAAGGTGTCATTGACCTCTTTGAAGCGGTCCAGATCTAGGTACAGAAGCGCCACCAGGCGCTGGTTGCGGCGAGCGCGCGCTATGGCCTGCTGCAGCAGATGCTGAAACTGCATGCGATTGGGCATCTTCGTGAGCGTGTCGTAGCGCGCAAGATAGCGGATGCGCCGTTCGGCCCGCTTGCGCTCGGTGATGTTGCGGGCGACGTAAATGTGGCCCTGAAACTGCGGGTCCTCGGTGGTGATCGGAGAGCCTGCCATGGAAACCGGGATGGTTTGACCGGTGGCGGTGCGAATCACCGTCTCGCGATTTTCACCGACCGACTCGGACAGGTCGAAGGCGGCGCGATGCGCACCGTCGATGAACGTCAGCAGGGATTTGCCGGTGATCTCCAGCTCGGTAAACCCCAGCAGCTGCTGCGCCGCTTGATTGCTGCTCTTCACCAGTCCATCCGGCGAAGTGACGAACACCGCATCGCCGAGACTGTTGAGGACCGTGGTCAGGTAGTTCTTGGTGATGGTGGTTTCGCGCAGGTTCTGCCGCATCCGCTCGATGGCATCCTGTAGTTGTCCGAGCTCGTCGCGGCGCTTCACATCCAGCGGGCGCGAATAGTCGCCTTCGCCGATGCTGTTGGCGGTGCGCACCAGCGCCGAGATGGGCCGGGACAAACTGCGCGCGATGAGCCAGGCACCGATGGCGGCCAGTGTCAGCAGCGGAATGATCACGCCGGCGAAAACGCTCAGGCGTTGACGCAGGTGGCTCGCCTGTTGGCCCTTGATCTGCTCGCTCAATCCTCCGAGCGCGCTTTCCATGGATGCGCGGCTCATCCACAGGCGCAGATTGGCGTTCTGCAGCGTATGCACGCGCGCTGCAATGTAGGTAACGGGCGTGTCCAGCACATAGGGTGGGCTGATGGCCGCGGTCGCCTTCGGCGAATCGGTCGCGAACAGCACTTCGTTGGTTGGCGATCGCACCTCGACCCGCAGCACGTCATGGTCGTCGAACAGACGCATCGAGATGGCGCGGATTTCGGTTTTGTCGCCGGCGCCGAGCGCCGCAGCCAACATCGGCGCGGCCTGCGCGCTCAATTCGCGTGCCCGATGCCTCAGGTCCGCATCCAATTTATCCTGGACGGCGGTGAAGGTGGCGGAGTTCAGATCTTTGGATTCGACGCGATGATCGTAAAACAGCAGCGCACCGATCAACGCGCACAGCAGGGCGCCGATGCCCAGGGCAAACGTCAGATACTGTGAACGCAAACTACGCGCCATGCTGTCCGTCCGGCGGTGAGCCAAACACCGCTTTACATTTTGATGATACGCGCTGGCAAGGACATATATAAAGGGGGGCATAACCTGAACCCCGGCCCTACCGGTAGAATCTGTTCATATGACCCCGGCACAACTGACTGGCAAATCAGCGGATCACATCACCACCATCGCCGATTTGCGCTGCGAACTGCATGTGGGCGCCAAGTCCGCCTTCCTGGATATGCGCGCAGCGGCGCGGACGCAGGGCATCGATCTGGTGGCGGCGAGCGCCTATCGCACCTTTGAGCGGCAATTGCATATCTGGAATACGAAATACGCGGGTGAGCGGCCGGTTTACGATGCCGCCGGGAATTTGATCGATATGTTGAATCTGGGTCCGATTGAGCGGGTCGAGGCAATCGTTCAGTGGTCGGCCGTGCCGGGTTCGAGTCGCCACCATTGGGGCACGGATATGGATCTCATCGACCGCAATGCCCTGCCGGAAGGATACAAAGTTCAATTGATCGCGGCTGAGTTCGCGCCGCAGGGTCCCTTTGAGCGCTTGAACGACTGGCTGCTGCGTCATGCGGAAGGTTTCGGATTCTTCAAGCCTTACTGCGGCATTCAGTCAGGCGTCGCGCCCGAGCCCTGGCATTGGAGTTACGCCGACATCGCGGAAACCGCGCGCGCTGAACTCACGGTGGAGATTCTGCAGGACGCACTCGAGGATTCGGCGATCTTAGGTGTCGATGCATTGCGCCTTCGCTTACGCGACTTGCACGCGCGTTTCGTCATGAATATCGATCCGCCGCGATGGCTGGCTTAGGCCCACACCGCCCGCAGATGACTCACCATGAGCCCGCGCACCTGTGCCAGTTCGTTCTCATTCGAGGTGAACAGCGGCGGCCGGCGACGCAATAGCGGCCAGCGCTCGCTGCGCAGAACGCGATCGAGGTAGGCCAGGTTGCGGTCAATGGCATCCATGTACGGATTGCGGCCATTGAACAGCGGTTCGATGAAGCGATAAGCGTGTTCGAAAGCGGCTTCGAGCCGCGTCGTGCGCGCAACGCGCACGAAATGCGGCGTCTGCCGCAACAGATCCAAACCCGAGCTGTATTTCACCTGGACCACGCCGCTGGCGCCGGCGGCTGCGGCAATGCCGCCGAGCACGAATTCAGGGTAGAGTCGATCGCGACATTTTTCCAGATAACAGCGATCGGCCATCTGCGTCACCAGGTCCGCTGTGCCAAGCAAATGGCCGATTTTGCGGTCGCGACGATCATCCAGATGGATCTGGTCGAGCTGCACTTCGTAGCCGGTGAAATGCACGACGCGCGTGGCGACCGGCACCCAGCTCTGCATGTCGAGCACCGGCAGATAGCGGGCCAGGAACTTGGCACTGCGCGTGACGTGATACAGCGTGAATTCGGCGCCGTTGCGATGTTCCTTGTCACTGGTCTCGCGAATGTAACCCGCGTCGTGAAACAGGGAGGTGACCAGGCCCATGACGCCACGCTCGCCACCGAAGCGCCCCGGTTCTTCCGCATTGCGCTCGTGGCCCATGAGCAGGCGCATCATGGTCAGCGTCATGTCCAACGTGTGTTGCCGGTCGTGATAGACGGTATCCACACCCAGGAAGCCCGGCATGCGTCCGGCGAACAGACTGTCGAAATCTTCGAAGGCGCGCTCGACCCGTTCAAAGGATTCGCGCGGCCAGGTCAGGTTGAACATCTGGCGCACGGCGGCCAGACACGCGGCGGTGGAACTCACCTGCACCGAATTGGTGACGTCGTAATCGTTGCGGCGAAAGTCGTGCATGATCTAACCTGAGTGTATGCGTTCCGCGCCCCGCCTGTCACGCGCACAACACCCCATCGTCGGCCCTATATGTCAAAGGTGGCAACGCAGGGCGCATGGTCCGAGGGGCGCTCCCAGGTTCTGGGTTCGCGATCGACGTAGGCTGAGGCGCAGCGTGCATGCATCCCACTGCTTGCCAGAATGAGGTCAATGCGCAGTCCGAGGTTGCGGCGGTAGGCTGCCTGACGATAGTCCCACCAGCTGAAAATCTGCGGCGGTTGTTCAAATTTGCGAAACAGGTCCTGAAGTCCCAGGGCCTTCAGGGCACGCAACGCGGCGCGTTCCGGCTCGCTCACCAGGACGGACCCTTGCCACTGCTTCGGATCGTGCACGTCCCGGTCTTCCGGAGCGATATTGAAGTCACCGAGCAGCAGCAGGTGCGGATGCTGCGTCATTTCATTCTGTAAAAAAGCCTGCAAACTGTTCAACCATGCCAGCTTGTAGACATATTTATCCGATTCCACCGTCTGTCCGTTGGGGATGTAGACATTCACGATTCGGACGCCGGCGACGGTGGCCGCCAGCAGGCGCCGCTGCGGATCGTCGAATCCGGGGAGATCGCAAACTGTCGCGCTGATGTCGTGCCGCGCGACGATTGCCACGCCGTTGTAGGTCTTCTGACCACTGAAAACCACTTGATACCCGGCCGCTTCGAGCGCGGCCCGCGGGAAGTCGGCGTCGACGGTCTTGGTTTCCTGCAGCGCCACCACGTCCACGGGATTTGCCGCGAGCCATTGCAGGAGTTGCGGCAGGCGGACCCGCAAGGAGTTCACATTCCAGGTGGCTGCTTTCATGGGCGTTTGCCCGTCGCTGAGCGCCGCATTGCCGGCGGAGTGTGTTGTTCGATCATCCGGCGCAGCGTCGTCTTGAGCTGCTCTGCCCGCGCCAGACCAAAGGGTTCGAGTACGCGCTGCTCATGCTTTTTCGCCATCCGGATCAGCTGCGACACCGTCTTGAGGCCTGCCGGGGTGATGCGAACCAGCGTGATGCGCCGGTCCACTCCGTGCGGCACACGCTGCACCTGAGCCCGTGTCTGCATGCGATCAAGCAGGCGGGTCAGCGTCGGCTGCTTGTTCAGGGTGATCTCGGCGAGCCGGCCGATGCTGATCGACGCGCCATCCGACAGGGTGGCCAGGGTCCGCCACTCCGAGACCGACAGCCCATGCTGGCGCACGATGGCATGGAATTCGGCGGATATCAGATGGCTGGCCTGGGCCAGCAGTGCCGCCAGATAGCCGTCCACGAAATGCGCCTCGCGTTGCTGCTTCGCCGTCAATTGCGCTCTCCTTTGAACAGGTTGATATATGATTTTGCATATATTGAGGTCCGGCAAATATACTATGCCTGTCTTAGGTTGGTTGCCTCAAGGGAAGAACGAACATGAGCCCGAACTACCGGGGGAATCCCCAGGCTGTGCGCGATCTGGTGCGGGCCGATGGCGTGCACCGCGATCTGTACATCAGCGAGGAAATCTTCGCGTTGGAACAGGAGCATTTCTTCGCCAACACCTGGAACTACGTCGGCCACGACAGCCAGGTCCCCGCAGCCGGTGATTACATCACCACGGAGCTTGCCGGTCAGCCGCTGCTGATGGTGCGGCAAAGTGACGGGTCGGTGCGCGTATTGAAAAACCGCTGTGCTCACAAGGGCTCGCGGCTGGTGAGCGCTGCGTCGGGCAGCGCCGGCAAGTACTTCCGTTGTCCGTATCACGCCTGGGTCTATCGCATCGACGGCTCGCTGCAATCGGTACCGCTGAAGAAGGGCTATGACGGCACGGCAATGTTCGAATGCGAGGCCGGAGCGGGCCTGGCGGTGGTGCGCAACGTGCATGTCTATCGCGGCTTCGTGTTCGCCAAGCTCAATGACTGCGGCCCGGATTTCCAAACGTATTTCGCCGATTCGCTGTCCTCCATCGACAACATGGCCGACCGTTCGCCGCAAGGGGTCCTGGAAATGGCCGGACCGCCGCTGCGCTATCTGCATCAGTGCAACTGGAAGATGTTCGTCGAGAATCTGAACGACACGATGCATCCGATGGTGGTGCACGAGTCCTCCGCCGGCACCGCCAAGTCCATGTGGTCCGGGCAGCCGGCCGACGCGGTCAAACCGATGGCAATCGAGCAGTTCGTGCCCTTCATGTCGGACTATAAATTCTTCGATGACATGGGCGTGCGGGTGTTCGACAACGGGCACAGCTTCACCGGTGTGAATTTCAGCATTCACAGCGCCTACAGTGCAATTCCAGAGTATGAGGCGGCCATGCGTTGCGCACATGGCGTCGAGCGCACCACGCAAATCTTGAGCATGGCGCGCCACAACACGGTCTATTACCCCAACCTCACGATCAAGGGTGCCATCCAGTCGATCCGCGTGGTCAAGCCGCTGGCGGCCGACCGCACGCTGGTGGAGAGCTGGACCTTCCGCCTGAAGGGCGCGCCGCCGGAACTTCTGCAGCGCACCGCCATGTACAACCGCCTCATCAATTCGCCGTTCTCGGTGGTGGGCCACGACGATTTGTACGCCTATCGCAGCATTCAGCAGGGGCTGCACGCCGCCGGCAATGACTGGGTCAGTCTGCATCGCAATTACGATCCCGACGAAACGAGCCGCCATGATCAGGTCACCGCCGGCACCAGTGAGCTGCCCATGCGCAATCAATACCGTGCCTGGGCCCGCTACATGACGGCAACGATGTGAACGCGCCCGTGCACAACACCCCTTCGCGCCAGGACCTGCTCGACTTCGTCGTTCTCGAGTGCCAACTACTCGATGAGCAGCGCCTGGAGGAGTGGAACGCGCTGTTCACCGACGATGCCTACTATTGGGTGCCGCTGGCGCAGGATCAGCCCGACGGCATCAATCAAACTTCGCATATGTACGAGGACAAACTGTTGCGCGATCTACGCATCCAGCGCCTGAAAAGTCCACGCGCGTTCTCGCAGCAGCCGCCGAGCCGCTGCCACCATCTGCTGCAGACGCCGCTCGTCGTGCGTTTCGAGCCTGCGTCCAATCAGTACCGGCTGCGCACGCAGTTTCTGTACACCGAATTGCAGGTCGACGAGCAGAACCACTTTGTCGGTACGCTCCTTCACGAGCTGACGATGCGACCGGACGGACTGCGCATGACGCTCAAGCGCGTGAACCTGCTGAACAGCGACTCGGCCCTGCCGGCGATTCAGCTGTTCATATGACCGGTATGAAATCGGCGCAAACGGTTTACGAGGCCTTCACTCGCAGCACGGCGCGCGATCCTGCCGCCGAGTTTCTGTATATCGAAAGTGTTACCGCAGCCACGTACGGCATAGCGCCCGGAGCGCTCGCCTACGGCGAGGCGGCGCAAGCGGTGGAAGCGCTGCGCGGCCGTTACCAAAGCGCCGGGTACGGGCACGGGCATCGTGTCGGACTATTGCTGGAGAGCCGACCGGCGTATTTTCTGCATTGGTTTGCGCTCAATGCGCTGGGCGTCAGCGTGGTGCCGATCAGCGCCGAGATGCGCCGCGCCGAGTGGACCTATCTCATCGGCCACAGCCAGATGTGTCTGGCCATCAGCCTGGAGGAGCGCACCGCTGATCTCGTCGCCGCCGCTCGCGAGGCCGGCGTGCCGTTTGCGGCAGTGTCACTGCAGGCGGATGGCTTGGGTATAGGCGATCTCCCGCCGGCGCCGATGCCGGCGCCAGCGGCGCGTACGGCGCCGGATGCGGACACCGAGTGCGCCTTGTTGTACACCTCCGGCACCACCGGCAAACCCAAGGGCTGCCGGCTCAGCAACGACTACTTTCTGAATTGCGGCCACTGGTACGCGCAAGTCGGTGGTTTGTGTACCGTGCGCCCGCATCGCGAGCGCGTCATCACGCCGTTGCCGCTCAGCCACATGAACGCCATGGCTTGCTCGACCATGATGGCCGTGGTCAGCGGCGGCTGCATCGTGCAGTTGGATCGTTTTCATCCCGCGACCTGGTGGCAGAGCGTGCGCGACAGCCGCGCCAGCATCGTGCACTACCTGGGCGTGATGCCGGCCATGCTGCTGTCGGCGTCCGCAAGCGCGACTGATCGCGAACACGCCGTGCGCTTCGGCTTCGGCGCCGGAGTCGATCCGGTCAATCATCGTGTATTCGAGGAGCGCTTCGGGTTTGCCCTGCTGGAGGCCTGGGCCATGACCGAAACCGGCGCGGCCGCCACCATCATCGCCAATCACGAGCCGCGTCATGTGGGCACCAAATGCTTTGGCCGGCCGCAAGCCTTCGTGCTGACGCGGCTGGTGAATGAGCAGGGTTTGGAGGCTGCCGACGAGGAGCCGGGTGAGCTGCTGGTGCGCAGTGCCGGGCCTGATCCGCGGCGGCATTTCTTTGCCGGGTATCTCAAGGACGAGGCGGCGACCGAGGAGGCCTGGGCGGAGGGCTGGTTCCATACCGGCGATGTCGTGCGGCGCGACGCACACGGCAATCTGTATTTCGTCGACCGCAAGAAGAACGTGATCCGGCGCAGTGGCGAGAACATCTCGGCGGTCGAGGTGGAAAGCGTGCTGAATCAGCATCCGCAGGTGCGCGCCGCGGCGGTGGCGGCAACGCCCGACCCGCTGCGCGGCGACGAGGTGCTGGCCTGCATCGTCACGCGCGACGTCCTGCCCGAGGCCCTGCGTGCCGCGCTCGCGGCCGACATCGTGGCGCATGCGCTCAAGCAATTGGCGTACTTCAAGGCGCCGGGCTACGTTGCGTTCGTGGAAAGCCTGCCGCTGACGCTGTCGCAAAAAATTCAGCGCGCAAGTTTGCGCGAGATGGCCATCCGGCTGCCGACCCAGGCAAACTGCATCGATATGCGCGCCCTGAAGAAACGGCAGGCCTGAGTCATGCGTCAACGTTATGACGGCGTGGCCGTCGCCGTTCCGGTGACCATTCCCTATGCGCGCTTTTCCGAGCACGGCGCGCAATGGTGGCTGGGGCGCGCCGTCGAGGCCTTGCTTGCGGACAGCGGTCTGGCCAAGCTGCAGATCGATGGCTTGTGCGTCAGCAGCTTCACGCTGCTGCCTGACACAGCGGTGGGTCTCACCCAGTACCTGGGGCTGTCGCCTCGCTGGCTGGACACTATTCCCACCGGCGGTGCGTCGGGCGTCATGGCGCTGCGCCGAGCCGCGCGCGCCGTGCAGGTCGGCGATGCAGACATCGTGGCCTGCGTCGCGGGTGACACCAATGCCGTCGATTCCTTTCGGCACACGCTGGCCAACTTCAGCGGATTCGCGCGCGATGCCACCTATCCGTATGGCGCCGGCGGTCCGAATTCGATTTTCGCCTTCATCACCGCACAGTACATGCAGACTTACGGCGCAACTCGTGAGGACTTCGGTCGCATTGCCGTCGCGCAGCGCGCCAATGCGGCGAACAACCCGCATGCGCTGTTGCGGCAACCACTGAGCCTGGAGCAATACCTGGCGGCGCGCCCGATCGCCACGCCCATTCACCTGTTCGATTGCGTCATGCCGTGCGCGGGGGCGGAAGCCTTTCTGGTGATGAGCGCGGAGCGTGCCCGCAGCCTGAAGCTGCCGTACGCCGAATTGCGCGGCGCCATCGAACGGCACAATGCATTCGCCGCGGACCCGGTGATGATGCGCGGCGGCTGGCAGGTGGATCGCGATGAGCTATACGCGCAGGCCGGTGCGACGCCCGCCGACATCGACTTCGTGCAGACCTACGACGATTACCCGGTCATCGTGATGATGCAATTCGAAGACCTGGGATTTTGCGCCAAAGGGGAAGGGCCTGCCTTCGTGCGCGCCAACACGCTGACCTCTCAGGGATCGTTTCCCAACAACACCAGCGGCGGCCAGCTCTCAGCCGGACAGGCCGGCGCCGCCGGCGGCTATCTGGGAATGACCGAGGCGATACGCCAGCTCACCGGCGCCGCCGGCGCGCGCGCAGTGCCCGATGCACGGCTCGGTCTGGTCGCCGGTTTCGGCATGGTGGCCTACGACCGCTGCCTGTGTACCGGCGCGGTCATCTTAGGGAAGCCCGCGTGACGGCGCTTGTCGCCGGCGCCGATTGGCCGCCCGCGGCACGAGGTCGCTGCGCGCTGCACCTGACAGCCGCCGCGGCGCGCGGACGCTTCGAGCTGCAGGTGTGCGAGCGATGCGGCGCCGTGCAATATCCGCCGCGTGAAGTGTGCGTGCGATGTCTGTCGGTGCGGCTGCGCTGGACCGAGCAGGAGGGACTGGGCACGGTGCTTGCCATCACCACGCTGGCCCACAGCAATGCCGGTTATTTTCAAGCACGTCTGCCCTGGCATCTGGGGTTGGTGCAGTTGCGCTGCGGACCCACGGTGATGGTGCATCTGCATGGCGCCGTCGCGGTTGCCCCGGCGTCGGTGCGCGTGATCGCGCGGCTGGACCGCTCGGGTCGGGGCGTGCTGATCGGCTTGCCTGCCACATCCATGGACACTTTGGAGGGAGACGCGATGATGCAAGAAATGGGCTGCGACCCGCGGTCGCGACGGATTCTCGTCACCGATGGTGAAAGCGAATCCGGACTTGCGCTGGTACAGGCGCTGCTGGCCGCCGGCGCCGCCAAAGTCTGGGTGGGACATTCCGGGTGCCTGGAGTCGGTCGCCATGCCGGCCGAAGCGCCACGCGTTGAGTATGTGGCGCTGGATCTCAAACGCGGGGACTCTGCGCAAGCATTGGCCCAGGCCATCGGCGCCGAGGTCGACATCCTCATCCACAATCACGATGTGCAATTGGGCAACGCCGGCGGCGCCGGTCTCGCGGCCGCGACGACGGAAATGGAGATCAATTATTTCGGCCTGGTGCGGCTGGTCCAGGCTTTCGCGCCGTTGCTCAAGCAGCGCGCGCGCCAGGTGCCGGCCTGTGCGTGGGTCAATCTGCTGTCGCTCGCCGCGTTGAGCGGATTTGCCGTGCAGAGCACCTATTGCGCCTCCAAGGCTGCCGCGCTTTCGTTTACGCAAAGCCTGCGCGCACAACTGCAGCCCGACGGGGTGCGGGTGGTCAGCGTGTTCGGCGGACCGATCGGCGCAGCGGACCTTGCCGATGCGATCGTGGTGGCTTTGCGCGAGGGACTCGAAGACGTGTATCCGGGCGAGGTCGCGCAGTCCTGGCTGCGAGGACTGCGCGAGGATCCCAAAGTGTGGGAGCGCGAACTCGCTGCCGCGGCGCGTCCTTCATGAGTGCCACTCCACAACACGCGAGTGCACCGGTCGCGGTCGTCACCGGCGGCAGTGCCGGCATCGGCCTGTCCATCTGCCAGCATTTTCTGGAGCGCGGCTACCAGGTCATCTCACTGGCGCGACGCCCGCCGCCGCTGCAGCATGCGCGGCTGCTGAGCATCGAAGTGGACCTCGCCGCCCGCGCCGCCACCGCCGCCGCGGCGCGCGACATCGCCGCGCGCTTCGAGGTCACCACGTTTGTGCACAACGCCGGCATCATCAAGCCGGCGCTGCTGCCCGATGTGCGCATGGAAGATCTGGACATGCTGCTGGAATTGCACCTGGGGTCGGCGCTGCAATTGACGCAGGCGTTTCTGCCGACGATGCGCGCGCAACACTTCGGCCGGATCGTGCTGCTGTCCTCACGCGCAGCGCTGGGACTTGCGACCCGCACGGCCTACTCGGCCACCAAGGCCGGCATGCTGGGCATGGCCCGGACCTGGGCCATGGAACTGGGCGCGGACGGCATCACGGTGAACGTGGTCGCGCCGGGGCCCATCCGCACCGACATGTTTTACGAGATCGTCGCGAAGGACAGCGACAAGGAGAAGACGCTCGCCGCCGCAGTGCCGGTGAAACGCCTCGGCGAATCGGCGGACGTGGCGCGCGCGGTGTGTTTTTTTGCGGAAGCCGCCAATGGCTTCATCACCGGGCAGGTGTTGTATGTCTGTGGTGGCACCAGCATCGGTAGCCTGGTGCTGTGAGCTTCAAAAGACTTTAACGCCGCCGAATTTCTCGCGGATGCGGCGCGCCAGGGTGGCGTAGCCCAGACCGAAGCCGGCGAGCAGACACGACAGACCGGTGATGAGGAGAATGCCGATAGTGCCGCCGAGCCGCGGTGAGGGCGCAGCAGCGGTCGGCGCCGCCGCTGCCGATTGCAACGCCTCCACTTCCTTCTGCCGCGCAGCCAATTGCTGCTTCAACGTTTCCAATTCGCTGCGTGCGGCGGCTTCAGCCATCGCCGGCGTGGAGGACCGGATGCGCGCGAGTTCCGCTTCGAGTGCTTTGACACGCACTGCTGACGGCTCATGCGCAGTCAGGAACGACGCCTTCACCCAGCCCACCTTGTCATTTCCCAGGCTGACCTGCGCGAACTCACCCTCCCGTGCCAACACGTCGACGCTTGCGCCGGAGTGCAGCGTGGTCAGTCGTGTGCCTTGCTGATTCTTCTCCGAGTACACGCCCAGGATCAGGTCATCGCTGACGTAGGCGGTTTCCGCCCGGGCCGCAACGGCGACCAGACTCAGCAGAAGAATGGCAGTTGCTTTCATGCGGCAATCCCCGTTTGGCGTAGCAGTGGCCGCACATCCGGCGCCCGACCGCGGAATTCCACGAAGGCCTCCATCGCATCACGGCTGCCACCGCGCGACAAAATCGTGTCGACGAAGCGCTTGGCGGTGCCGGCGTCGAACACGCCGGCTTCCTCGAATGCCTCGAACGCATCGGCTGCAAGGACCTCGGCCCATTTGTAGCTGTAGTACCCGGCTGCGTAGCCGCCGGCAAAGATGTGCGCGAAGCTCGATGCCAGGCGATTGAAGGGCGCGGGCGGCACGATGGCAACGCGCTTGCGGACCGCGGCGAGCGTTTCGGGCACCCGTGCGCCGGCGGCCGGATCGAAATTCGCGTGCAGCTCGAAATCGAAGCACGCCAGTTCCAATTGCCGCACCGTATCCAGCGCCGCACCGAAGGTGCGTGTGCCCAGCAAACGTTCCAGCATGCGCGCCGGCAGCGGTTCGCCGCTGTCCACATGCGCGGAGATCAGCGGCAGCACTTCGGTGCGCCAGGCAAAATTCTCCATGAACTGGCTCGGCAGTTCCACCGCGTCCCAGGGAACGCCATTGATGCCGGCCACGCTCGGATACGACACTCGCGTCAGCATGTGATGCAGGCCATGGCCGAATTCATGAAACAACGTGGTGACTTCGTCGTGCGTCAACAATGACGGCCGACCGTTGACGGGCGCCGTGAAATTGCACACCAATTGCGCAATGGGCAGAGCGGCGCCGCTGGGCAAAGCCTTGCGGACCACGCATTCGTCCATCCACGCGCCACTACGCTTTTCGGTGCGCGAATACGGATCCAGATAGAACCCGGCGAACGGTTTGCCGGCAGCGTCGAGAAGATCGTAGTAGCGCACGCTGGCATGCCAGACACTGGCCGGGCGTTCTTCGACACGCACGCCGTACAGCCGTTCGACCAGCGCGAACAGTCCGGACAACACTTTGGGGAGCGGGAAATACGGCCGCAGCGCCTCCTGCGATACTTTGAAGCGGCTCTCCTTCAGGCATTCGGTGTAATGGGCCACGTCCCACGCCGAGAGCTTGCGACCGGCAAAGCTTTCCAGATCCTCGAAATCGCGCGCCGCGGCGAAGCGGCAGCGCTGCGCCAGATCGTTGAGGAAATCCAGCACCTGCGCGCTGCTCTTGGCCATGCGGGTCGCCAGCGCGAAATCCGCATAGCTCTTGAAGCCCGCCAGTTGAGCCGCCTCGTGCCGCAGCGGCATGATTTTTTCGATCAGCGGGCCGTTGTCGAACTTGCCTGCGGTGGGTCCGGTGTCGGAGGAGCGGGTCACCCAGGCTTCGTAAATGTCATGCCGCAACGCTTCGTTTTGCGCGCAGGTCTGGACGGTCATGTAGGTGGGCTGGTCGAGCTTGAACAGCCATCCCGCTTGGTTTGCCTCGCGTGCATCCGCCGCGGCGCGCTCCACTGCATTCTGCGGCAGGCCCGCGAGCTCGGCTTCATCGGTCACGCTGCGCGTGTAGGCGCGTGCCGAGTCCAGCACGTTCTCCGAGAACTTGCTGGACAACTGTGCGAGCTGCTGCATCACTTCGCGAAAGCGCGTCTTGCGCTCGTCGGGCAGATCCACGCCGGAGAGCCGGAAATCGCGTAGCGCGTTCTCGAGCAGCTTGCGCTGCGCCGGTTCCAGGCGCTCGCCTTCATTTTCCAGCACACGTTTGTAGCCGGCGCACAGCGCGGTGTTCTGTCCCAGCTCGGACGCGTAATCGGTGAGCAGCGGGATGCAGGCGTTGTAGGCCTCGCGCATGGTCGCGGAGTTCGCGACCGCATTGAGGTGACCGATGGGGCTCCACACTCGTCCCAGACGATGTCCCAATTCTTCCACCGCTGCGACCAGAGAATCGAAGGTCGGATTTACCTGCTGCACCAGGCGCGCAAGTTCAGCGCGATTGTCCGCCAGCACTTCCTGCAGGGCAGGCAGCGCATGCTCGGGTTCGATGCGTTCAAAGTTGGGCAGCGAGCCGAAATCAAGCAAGGGATTCATCATGGGGAAAGCTTAACAGAAGGGGCGCGCCGGCGAGCGCGGCTCAGGCCTGTTCCAGCATCCAGGTGAGCCACACCAGCGCAATCAGGAAGCAGGTGACGCCACCCAGCGAACGCAGCCAGAAGCGCCGGGCCAGGCTGCTCGCATCGCCGGACGCCAACAGGAATGAACGGCCGTCGCCGGGCTGCGACAAGACGTTCACGCGAGGCGCCGCCGGCTGATGGAGTGCCGTGTGTTGGACCTGCTCGCGCGCTTGTGCGCGTGCGGCGTCCCATTCGCGGCTACTCAAGAGGCCGTCGCCGTCGGCGTCGAAACGCTGCAGCAGGGCCGACTGATCGCGCTTCCAGTCGCGTAACAATTGCGCGGTCGCCGCATCGACATCGAAGCTGCTCACGCCGCCGACACTGCGAAATGCGCCGATCGCATACAGCGGCGCGCCGACACTCATGCGATGTTCGGTGTAGCGGAAGTTGCCGCGCATCATCCGGTCGAAGACGCGGCCGAGCGCCGAGGGATTATCCAGGGGGCGTATGCCCGGTGTCCGCGATGAGCCGTACCACACGCTCTTTTCGGAGGCGAAGACCTGAGCGCCGCGCGGATCGACCAGGCAGCGACCGGTGCCGTCCTCAAGAAAGAAAACACTGCTGCTGGTGCCGCGCTCGACGGTGGTCCAGGAGCGCGATCCGCGCCTTGATTCCGCTTCTTCGATCCGAAACGACCACCAGGTGCAGGGAAGCCGCGTCAACGGCGCCCGCGTTTCCACGCCCGGCGCAAGTTCACCGCGGCCGTCCAGTTCCACATAGCCTTGAGCGGCGGAGCGCACGCGCGAGGTTGGCGTGTCGCGGATCACGCGGCCGTCGCGCCAGGATTTGTAGGCGTACCACAGGCAAGAAAGCGCTGCAGCGCCGAGCCCGAGTTCGAAGAAACAATTGTTGAGACCGTCGCCGTCGCGCATGAAGCAAAGGCCGCGTCTTACGACCCTAGTTGGCGAAGAGCGCGCCCACGTTCACGTCGCGCTTTTCGTCGGCGGAGAATTCCAGCAGCTGTGCGGCGCTGAAGTTGAACATGCCCGCGATCACCACGTCGGGAAAGACCTTGATGCGGATATTGTTCAGATTCACCTGGTCGTTGTAGAACTCGCGACGGTCGGCGATCGACTCTTCCAATCCGGTGATCCGCGTCTGCAGATGCCGGAACGTCTCGTCGCTCTTGAGCTGCGGGTAATTTTCGGCCAGCGCAAACAACTGACCCACGCCACTGCGCAGCTGTTGTTCGGCCGCGCCCACCGCGGCCACGTTACCGCCACCGCTGGCCTGGAGCACCGCGCTGCGTGCGCGCATGACCTTCTCCAGCGTCTCGGACTCGTACTGCATGTAGCGTTTGCACGCGTCGACCAGCTTGGGTAGTTCATCGTGGCGCTGTTTGAGCAGCACGTCGACGTTGGCCCAGGCCACTTTGACGCCCTCACGCAACCTCACCAGGCTGTTGTAGATGCCGATGAAATACACGACGCCTACAGCTGCGAGCGCGAGCACGATGACGAAGCCGATCATTGTTTGATCCTCTAATCCATAAGGGGTCTTGAGCGCATTTCAAGTATATCATTGCATCATTCAAGCTCTTTGCGATGGAGTTCACGGATGAGTGCTCAGCACTACGATCTGATTGTCATTGGCGGCGGCAGCGGCGGCCTCGCCTGCGCGCAGCGTGCGGCCGGATACGGCGCCAAGGCCGTGGTCATCGAGTCGGGCCGGCTCGGCGGCACCTGCGTCAATGTCGGCTGCGTGCCGAAGAAGGTCATGTTCAACGCCGCCAGTCTCGCCGAGTCGCTCGACGACGCCGATGGTTACGGGTTCGAGCTGACCGCCTCGGCAGTGGACTGGGCGACGTTGAAACAACGGCGCGATGCCTACGTCCTGAAGTTGAACGGCATCTACGAGCGCAACCTCGCCAACAAGAAGGTTGAGTACGTGGCGGGCCGCGCCAGCTTCGTGGACGCCAACACTGTGGAAGCGGCCGGCAGGCGCTTCACCGCACCGAACATCCTGATCGCCACCGGCGGCAAGCCGGCGTTGCCCATGCTGCCGGGCGCGGAATTGGGTATCAGTTCGGATGGATTTTTCGACCTTGCGAGCCGGCCCGCACGTGTGGCGGTGCTCGGCAGCGGCTACGTTGCCTGCGAGTTCGCCGGCGTCTTCGCCTCGCTCGGCAGCGAGGTGCAGTTGTTCATCCGCAAGAATCAGGTGCTGGGCAGCTTCGACCCGATGCTGGGCTTGGGGTTGATGCGCGAAATGCGCGAGGCCGGCATCCTCATCCACGAGCAGGTCATTCCCAAAGCCCTGCACAAGGAGTCCGGCGGCATCACCTTGCAGGTGGCCGATGACCGGCGCTTCGAAGGCTTCGACTGCGTGGTGTGGGCCATCGGTCGCCGTTCTGATCACCAGGGTTTGAATCTGAAGGCCGTCGGCGTGCATGTCGATGTGCAGGACTTCATCGTCACCGATGCCTATCAGGCCACCAGTGCGCAGGGAATCTACGCCGTCGGCGATGTGACGGGGCGGGCGCCGCTGACGCCGGTGGCCATCGCCGCGGGCCGGCGTTTGAGCGACCGGCTCTACGGCGGCAAGAAGGACCGCAAGCTCGACTACTCGATCATCCCCACGGTCATTTTCACGCACCCGCCGATCGGCACGGTGGGACTCACCGAGGCGCAGGCGCGTGCCGCGCATGGTGACAACGTGAAGATCTACTCCGCTAATTTCGTCTCCATGTATTACGCGCTGACGACGCGCAAGCCGCGCACGGAAATGAAATTGATCTGCGTCGGAGCGGAGGAGAAAATCGTCGGCTGTCACATCCTCGGGCTGGGCGCGGATGAAATGCTGCAGGGGTTTGCGGTGGCGATCCGCATGGGCGCGACCAAACGCGATTTCGACGACACGCTGGCCATTCACCCGACGAGCGCCGAAGAGCTCGTCACGATGCGCTGACGAGCCCTCGACCATGAGCATCAGGACCTATCAGGGAATTGCGCCGCAGCTGGGTGAACGCGTCTACATCGACGAAAGCGCCCTGGTCATCGGCCGCGTGCAGATGGGTGATGATTCGTCACTCTGGCCGTTCGCGGTGGCGCGCGGCGACGTCAATCGCATCGTGATCGGCGCGCGCACCAACATCCAGGATGGCAGCGTATTGCACGTGGTACACGAGGCGCCCCGCACCAACGGCGGCATCCCGTTGATCATCGGCGACGACGTGACCGTCGGGCACAAGGCCATGTTGCACGCCGTCACCGTCGGCAATCGCTGCCTCATCGGCATGGCCAGCGTGCTGCTGGATGGCGCGGTGATCGAAGACGAGGTCATCGTCGGCGCGGGCAGCGTGGTGCCGCCCGGCAAGCGGTTGGAATCGCGCGGTTTGTATGTCGGCAATCCGGCGCGCCGGATACGGGAAGTGAAGCCTTCCGAACTTGAAGGACTGCTGTACAGCGCGCAGCACTACGTGCAGGTGAAGGAATTACACCGTGCCGATCAGGTCTTGCGGGTCAAGGCTTCCAAAACGGAGTGAGTGTTGGGGCGCACGCCGCGCCACAGGAAAAACGATTCGGCCGCCTGTTCCACCAGCATTCCCCAGCCCTTGCAGACGCGCGCGGCGTATAGCGACTTGGCCCACAGCGTGAACGGCGTGTGGCCGCGACCGTAGGCGAGGTCGTAACAGACGCTCTCCTCGCTCACGAGGCCGGCCGGCATTTCCGGCATCTGTCCCTGCAGACTGGCGGAGGTCGCGTTCACGATCAGGTCGTAGGGCGGACCCTGCACGTTCTTGAACTCACAGGCATGGATGTCGCAGATGTCGGCAAATGCGGTTGCCAGATTGCGTGCCCGCTCGAGCGTGCGATTGGCGATGACCAGCGCGCTGGGCTGGGTTTCGATCAGCGGCGCGAGAATCCCGCGCGTCGCGCCGCCGGCGCCAAGAATCAGAATGCGCTTGTTCTCCAATTCCAGACCGAGGTTGTCGCGCAGATCGCGGATCAAGCCGATGCCATCGGTGTTATCGCCCAGCAGCGAGTTGTCCTGCTGCAGCAGGATGGTGTTCACCGCCTGTGCGCGGCTCGCGCGCGGCGTCATGTCGTTCACGAGCTCGGCGGCCGATGCCTTGTGCGGCAGCGTGACATTGAGTCCTTTCACGCCGCTGGTGAACAGGCGCAGCGTCTCGCGCCGAAAATCTACCGGGTCGATGTCGTAAAGTCGGTATACGAGGTTCTGCGCGCATTCCTTGGCGAACATGCCGTGAATGAACGGCGACCAGCTATGCGCGACCGGGTGCCCGACGACGCCGTATTGATCCGCCGTGATTTCAGGCGCGGCCACGATTCAGTCCTTGAGCCACTCGGCGGCGCGTTTGGCGAAATACGTCAGCACCGCATCGGCGCCGGCACGACGGATGGACAGCAGGGTCTCCAATGCAATGGCGCGTTCGTCCATCCAGCCGTTGCGGGCGGCGGCCATGATCATCGAATACTCGCCGCTGACCTGATACACCAGCGTGGGCATGCCGAAGGTGTCCTTGACGCGCCGGACGATGTCCAGATACGGCAGTCCCGGCTTCACCATCACCATGTCGGCGCCTTCGCTGATATCCATCTGCACTTCGCGTAAGGCCTCATCCGAATTGGCCGGGTCAATCTGGTAGGTATGCTTGCTGCCCTTGCCGAGTTGCCCGGCAGAGCCGACGGCATCGCGAAAAGGGCTGTAGAAACTCGAGGCGTATTTGGCGGCGTAGGCCAGGATGCGCGTGTTGACCAGCTTGGCGCTCTCAAAGGAGGTGCGGATGGCGCCGATGCGGCCGTCCATCATGTCCGAAGGCGCCACCACATCGGCGCCGGCGTCCGCATGCGAGCGCGCCTGGCGCACCAGCGTTTCCAGGGTGAGATCATTCAGCACATAGCCGATGTCGTCGATGATCCCGTCCTGACCGTGGGTAGTGAAGGGGTCCAGCGCCACGTCGGTGATCACGCCCAGATCCGGGAATTCCTGTTTGACGGCGCGCACGGCCTGTTGCGCCAGCCCGTCCGGATTCCACGCTTCCCGCGCATCCAGGGACTTCTTGCCGGTGGGGGTGACCGGGAAAATGGCGATGGCGGGGATCCGCAGCGCGACCAGACTGGCGCATTCGCGCACCAGTTCATCCACCGACAGCCGTTCGATGCCGGGCATGGAGTCGATGGTCTGCCGCTGGCCGCGGCCCTCGATCACGAACACTGGGTAGATCAGCGAATCCACGCTCAAGTGCGTTTCGCGCATCAAACGGCGCGAAAACTCGTCGCGGCGCATGCGCCGCAGGCGGGTATGAGGAAATACTGTATGGGGAAGTCCGGTCATCTTCAGCTATGACTCCTGGCAAATCATCGGGTGCGAACGCAGCATTATTACTCGGGACGCATTATTATTCCTGCCCCGGCCCACACGCCGACGAGCGGGTGGCCTTACAGGCGTGCCCATCGCAAGTGTTATACATGAAGGGCCAATCCGGCGGAAACACCCAGCGCGCGCGGTTTCAGGCGCTTTGCCACGCCCTGAGGCCCGATTTGCTGCGCTTTGCCTTCTGGCTGTCGCGCGATCGGGCGCTGGCGGAGGACGTGGTGCAGGAGAGCCTGTTGCGGGCCTGGAAGGCGCAGGGCGATCTGCAGGACGAAAAAGCCGCCAAACCGTGGTTGCTGACCATCGTGCGGCGCGAATATGCGCGCACCTTTGAGCGTAAGCGCCTGCCGACGGTGGACATTGACGACCTGGTGGCACGCGAAGAGCCCTCCCTGGCCCTGGGCGAAGATCAGGACCTGGCCGAGGTGCGCCGCGCCATGTTCGCGCTGGCGGAAGAATATCGGGAGCCGCTGTTGTTGCAGGTGCTGATGGGCTATACCACGGCTGAGATCGCCACCGAACTGGGGTTGAGTCAACCGGCGGTGCTGACGCGGCTGTTCCGTGCCCGTCACCAACTCCGCGCCCTGCTGGGCGAGGACACCGACCTGGATCCGCAACCGTGATCACCTGCACCGACTACCGCACCCACGTTCTGGCCGAGCCCGCCGCTGACAGCGACGACCTGCGTGAACACGTTGAGTCCTGCGCCATCTGCGCCGCCTACACACAACGACTGCAGCATTTCGAAGGCCGGCTGGCAGCGGCGCTGCGCATCGACCTCGGCGCCGAATGGGCGCCCAACAACGTGGTGCCGCTGATCCCGCCGCGCGCGCCATTGCGACTGCCGCCCAGCTTGCTTGCCGTCGCGGCGAGTTTCATCGGTGGCATCGGCATCGCCACCTTCCTGTGGCTGGGCAGCGCGCAGCCGACGCTGGCCGCCGCCGTCGTGGCGCACATGGCGCATGAGCCGGCGGCGTGGACGCCCAGCGATGCGCAGGTGGCGCAGCCGGCCCTGGATGCCGTGCTGAAGGATGCCGGTGTGCGTCTGCTGCCCGGCATGGGTCGTGTAACGTATGCGCATAATTGTCCGTTCCGCTCACACACGGTGCCGCATCTGGTGGTGCAAACGCCTTCCGGACCGGTCACCGTCATGGTGCTGGCCCACGAGCAGGTGGCCGGCTCCCAGCATTTCAACGAACAGGGGTATCAGGGCATGCTCGTGCCGGTGGCGGGTCACGGCAGCATCGCCGTGATCATGCGCGGCTCGGACAGCGCCGACGTGCAGCACATCGCTGACAGCGTCGCGCGCGACATTCAGTGGACGGGTTGAGTCCAGCCGACGAAGTCCGCTCCTAGAATTTTTCCGGCGTGAGGCGCTCGATCTCCACATAGCCGCCGGCCCCTGCAATATTCCGGTAAATCGCATCGTAGGCAGCGAGCAATTTCTCTTCGAGGCCAAATGGCGGGTTCACGATGATCAGGCCGCTGCCCGCCAGGCCGATGCCGGCATCGTCCGGATGCACCGCGATGTCGGCGAACAGCATTTTCGGAATGCGCAGCGCCGCCGTGCGTGCATGCATGGAGCGGCGTTGCTCGGCGCTACGGATGGGATACCAGATCATGTACAGGCCGGTGGGCCAGCGCTCATAGGCATCGGCGAGGTTGCGCAGCAGCTTTTTTACTTCGTCGACCTCTTCATAGGGCGGGTCGATCAGCACCAGCCCGCGGCGTTCCGGCGGCGGCACCAACGCTTTGAGGCTGCCATACGCATCCTCGATCTGCGTATTCAGCCGGCCTGCGGACTGCACTTCGCGCTCGATGGCGCGCGCCTCTGCCGGCATCAATTCAACGAAAACGGCGCGGTCCTGGGGGCGTAGGGCGGCCGCGATCAGCGCCGGCGATCCAGGGTACAGCGCCAGCCGTTTGCCTTTGCGTGCCCGAATCGCCGCAAAGTAGTCGGACAGTGCAGGTTCGTCGATGCCGCGCTGGAGCAAGGTCTGAATGCCGCGCTCCGCCTCCTGCGATTTGTGGCTTTCCGTCGATTGCAGGTCATACACGCCGCGGCCGGCATGCGTGTCGAGCACCATGAACGGCGTGTCCTTGCGCTTGAGCGCGTTCAGACAGGCGAGCAGCGCGACATGCTTGGCGATGTCGGCGAAGTTGCCGGCGTGATAAATGTGTCTGTAGTTCAACGCGCTGGTTTTACAAGTCGGTGAGATAGGCGCGCGGTCGCAGATAGTTGTCGTACAGATCCGCCTCGCGCGAGCCGGGTTGCGGATGCCATTCGTATTCCCAGCGCGCCAGCGGCGGCATGGACATGAGGATGGACTCGGTGCGCCCTTGAGATTGCAGGCCGAACAAGGTGCCGCGGTCATACACCAGATTGAACTCCACGTAGCGTCCGCGCCGGTAAAGTTGAAAGTCGCGCTCGCGCGCAGCGTACGGCGTGTCCTTGCGGCGCTCGACGATGGGCATGTAGGCGGGCAGAAAACGATCGCCGACACTGCGCATGAAGTCGAAGTTGCGATCAAACCCGCCCTCGCTCAAGTCATCGTAGAACAGGCCTCCCACGCCGCGCGTTTCATTGCGATGCTTGAGGAAGAAGTACCGGTCGCACCATTCCTTGTAACGTGGGTACACGTCGTCGCCGAACGGCGCGCACGCCGCTTGCGCGGAGCGGTGCCAGTGCAGCACATCCTCGGCGAACGGGTAGAAGGGCGTCAGGTCGAAGCCGCCGCCGAACCACCAGATCGGATCCTTGTTTGCCGGGCGCGCGATCAGAAAGCGGACATTGGCGTGCGCGGTCGGCGCGTACGGATTGCGCGGATGCATGATGAGTGAGACGCCCATGGCCTCAAACGGCGCGCCGGCCATGTCGGCGCGATGGCTCGAGGCGGACACCGGCAGACCCTGACCGTGAATGTGCGAAAAGCCGATGCAGGCCTTTTCGAATACCGATCCTTCCGCCAGCACGCAACTCTCGCCGCCGCCGCCTTCCGCGCGCGTCCATTTATCCCGGCGAAACTTGCCACCGTCGAGTTTCTCGACGGCCGGGATGATGCTGTCCAGAAGCGTCAGCAGGTAGCTGCGCACCTGGGTGTGATCGGGCACGCCCCCTGCTGTCGTTGCGGCCCCGTTTGCATCCGGTTGTGCCATGTGCCGATTTCCTTCGAAGGCAGAGCCCTATTGCTTGGCGATCGATTTCTTGGCCGCGGCCTTTTTCTTGGCGGCCGGGGCCGACTTGGCAGGCGCTTTCGCCGCCGACTGCTTCTTCGGCGCCGCCTTGCTGCCCGGTTTGGGCGTGGCTTTGGCCGCCGCCGCAATCGGGGCCGCCTTGGCTGCCGCGGCCTTGGACTTCTTGCCGGCTGCGCCGCCGCTGTTCTTGGCGCCCTTTTTGCCCCATTTGCCGAAGGTCCGCGCCGGCGCCGCCGCCAGCATTGCCTGACACTCCGGCAGCGTCAGCGACTTCGGGTCGCGGTCCTTGGGAATCTTGGCATTGCGCGCCTTGTCGGTGATGTAGGGTCCATAGCGCCCGTTCAACACCTGAATGCCGGCGTCGGGAAAATCCAGTATCAGCCGGTTGGCGTCCGCGATTTCCTTTTCCTGGATCACAGCCAGCGCCCGCGACAGTTCGATGGTGTACGGATCGTCGATCTTCAACGACACATACTTGGCGCCGTATTTCACATACGGACCGAAGCGGCCGACGTTGGTGATGATTTCCTCACCCTTCTCGGTCTGGCCCAGCTTGCGCGGCAGCTTGAACAGTTCGATGGCCTGCTCGAAGTTGATGGTGTCCATCTTCTGCCCAGGCCGCAGACCCGCGAATTTGGGCTTCTCTTCATCGTCCTTGGTGCCGATCTGCACGAAGGGACCGAAACGGCCCATGCGCACCGTCATCGGCTTGCCGCTGACCGGGTCGGTGCCCAGTTCGCGCGCCTGCGCGACTTCGTCGCGGCTGACGTTGGTTTCGGTGTGATTGACCAGGTCGATGAACGGCTTCCAGAATTTTTCCAGCAGCGGAATCCACTCGGCCTCGCCGCTGGCTACGGCGTCCAACGAATCTTCCATCTTGGCCGTGAAGTCGTAGTCGACGTAGGTCGCGAAATACACGGTGAGGAAGCGGCTGACGATCTTGCCGATGTCGGTGGCGGTGAAACGGCGGTTCTCGATTTCCACGTAGCCGCGATCGCGCAGCGTGGAGATGATGGACGCGTAGGTCGAGGGGCGGCCGATGCCGTATTCCTCGAGCGCCTTCACCAGCGAAGCTTCGGAGAAGCGCGGCGGCGGTTCGGTGAAATGTTGTGCCGGCACGACGCCGGTCAACTGCACGCGGTCGCCTTCCTGCATGGGCGGCAGCACATGGTCGGTGTCGTCCTGAACGGCATCGTCGACCCCTTCCTGATACACCGAGATGTAGCCCGGCTTCACCAGCGTGGAGCCGTTGGCGCGCAGCATATGGCGCTTCGGACCGTCGGGTCCGGCGAGCATGTCCACGGCGACGGTGTCGAACACCGCAGGGGCCATCTGGCAGGCCATGGTGCGCTTCCAGATCAACGAGTACAGGCGGAACTGGTCGTTGTCGAGCTTGCTCTCGATGTCGGCGGGCACGATGCTCGCCGACGTCGGGCGAATGGCTTCGTGCGCTTCCTGTGCATTCTTGGCCTTGGTGCGGAACACGCGCACCTCGTCGAACAGGCCTTCCGGGCCATACATCTTGACCACGGTCTGGCGGATTTCGGCGACCGCTTCCTGCGCCAGATTCAACGAATCGGTACGCATGTAGCTGATGAGACCGACTGCGCCTTCGCCGATGTCGATGCCTTCATACAATTGCTGCGCCACCCGCATGGTTTTCTGCGCGCTGAAGCCCAGCTTGCGCGCGGCCTCCTGCTGCAGGGTCGAGGTGGTGAACGGCGGCGCGGGGTTGCGACGGCGCTGTTTGCGATCCACCGCCATCACCGTCAGCATGCCTTGCGCGGCGGCGCGCAGGGTTTCGTCGACGTTTTGCGCCTGCGCCTGATTGGTGAAGCTGAACTGCTCGACCTTCTCGCCGCCGAACTCGGTTAAGCGGGCGGGGAATTTCTGCTGCGTGTGCTCGGCTTCGGCGTCGATCGTCCAGTATTCCTGCGGAATGAACGCCGCGATGGCGTCTTCGCGCTCGCAGATCATGCGCAGCGCCGGGCTCTGCACGCGGCCCGCGGACAGGCCGGGACGCACTTTCTTCCACAGCAGCGGTGAGAGGTTGAAGCCCACCAGGTAGTCCAACGCGCGGCGTGCCTGCTGCGCGTTGATCAGATCGCCGGACAGATCGCGCGGTTCGGCCATGGCCTGGCGCACCGCGTTCTTGGTGATCTCGTAGAACACGACGCGCTGTACGGTCTTGTCCTTGAGTTCGCCGCGCTCTTTGAGCAGTTCGCGCAGATGCCAGGAAATCGCCTCACCCTCGCGGTCGGGGTCGGTTGCCAGAAATAGCGCATTGGCCTTCTTCAGCGCTTTGGATATGGCGTCGACGTGCTTCTGATTGCGCTCGATGATCTGGTACTTCATGGCGAAGCGGTGATCGGGGTCGACCGCGCCGCCCTTGGGGACCAGATCGCGCACATGGCCGTACGAGGCAAGGACTTCGAAGTCCTTACCCAAATATTTTTTGATGGTCTTCGCCTTGGCAGGCGATTCCACGATGACGAGATTGGTGCTCAAGGTGACTTAATGCAAGGCGTCGGAGTGCTCTTCGAAAACCAGATCTTCCATTTGCGCATACGCCGATTCCTGTCCGGGTTGGCTGAATAGCACCATCAACACCACCCATTTGACTTGTTCTATGTCGATCTCGTCCGCTTCCAGAGCCATCAAGCGGTCGATGACCACCTCACGCTGCGCCATGGACAGGATGGCGACGTTCTCCAGATACATGAGGTAGCCGCGCACGTCCGTGTCCAGGCGAAGATTTTCCTGACTGTTGAACACGCGCACCGCGCGTGCCGTGGCCTGCGCCACCTGCCCCAATTGCTCGCCTGACAGTCCGTCCAGCCACTCCAGCGCGCGTTCGATGTCGGGTTCCGCAAAGCCGGCCTTGTCCAGCTCCTGCTTCAACGTGACGCGGTCGGGGCGGGGCTCGTCGTCGGCATGCAGATAATTCTCGAATAGATAGATCAGCAGATCGAGAACGTTGTCTTTCACCTTGCGGGGCTCCTGGGGATGCGCGTGTAGCGGCCCCCATGGGCGCTTCTCACGTGACCTTCGAGTTCGAGAATCAGAATCATCGAGGACACCTCCTCTGGCTTGAAGCCCGTGCGCAGCACCAGGACGTCCAGATCCGATGGCTCGAAACCGAGCGCATCTAACAAGATTTCGTGGGCCTTGTCCATCGCCGGTTTAGTGCCGGAGGCGCCGGCGGGCACGTTTTGTGCGTCGATTTCGCCACTGAACAAAGACGAAAAGTTCAATTCGCTCAATATGTCAGCTGCGTTTTCCACAAGCTTCGCGCCCTGTCGGATGAGCTCATGACAACCGCGTGTCAGCGGGTTGTGGATGGAGCCGGGAAGTGCGAAGACTTCGCGTCCAGCCTCGCCCGCCAAGCGGGCGGTGATGAGCGAGCCGCTGCGACGCGCCGCTTCGATGACCAGGGTGCCCAGACTCAAGGCAGCGATGATGCGATTGCGTTGCGGAAAGTTGGCCGCGAGACCCGGCGTCTGCAACGCAAACTCGGTGACCAGCGCGCCTTGCTGTTCGATCTCGGCGGCGAGCCGGCCGTGCATGCGCGGGTAGAGGATGTCGATGCCGGTGCCGAGCACGGCGATGGTGGGCCCCGGTGCCGCCAGCGCACCGCGATGCGCGGCCGCATCGATGCCCTCGGCCAGGCCGCTGGTGATGGTCAACCCTTGAATCGACAACGCCTGCGCGAAGGCAAAGGCGTTGTCACGGCCCGCACCGCTCGGGTTGCGGCTGCCGACGATGGCGAGTTGCGGGTCCGACAGTCGCGCCACGCTGCCTGCGACATACAGCGCGAACGGGCCGCCGTTCAACTCCCGCAACAACGGTGGGAACTCCGGCGCCTCAAAGGTCAGGAGGTGGTGGTTGTCGGCACCGAGCCAGCGCGCTTCGGCCGGCGTGAGGTGGCCTTGTTCGCCGGCGAGGTAAACTCGCGTGGATTCATTCAGGCCGGCGTGTGCTTGCCGGGAGGGTGACGCACGCAACAAGGCGGCGGCGCCACCGGCCCGTTGCAACGCCTGCTCCAGCACCGTTGTGTTGAGTCCGGGTGCGCGCGTGAACACCACCCAGGCTTCGAGATCGTCCGTGATCTGCATGCCCGCGAGTATGCAGGCTCCCAACAACAAACGCCGGCGTTGAAGCCGGCGTTTGCAGCAGAAATGCGAATAGCGGAAGTCCTACGGGTTCTCGATCTTGTCGAGCACGTGGATGGTGCCCTTGGCTTCCATGACCAGACCGTAGCTGATGCGGTCGAAGGTCTTGAATACCATGAAGGTACCGGTGCGTTCATCCGGCAACAACACCTTCTTGGCAAACAGGCGGGAGTTGTGTGCAAGCGCTGATTTCTCGCGGTCCGGCACTGATTCGCCGGCCTGGAAAATCGCCAAGACATTGCCCGGCACGAGCCCGTGGCGCGCGCCGCGGTTGACCACCACTACCTGGTACTGGCCGATCATCTCCACGCCGTCGTGCACGGAGATGATCCGTCCGTCGACCTTGACCTTGGGTGCGCTCGGCACGAAATCCAGCGGCACGTCGATGCTGCCCGAATACAGTTTGTCGCCCGCGATGGTCTCGCGGCCCGACTCGGTCAGCAGCAGCGTGGTGGGATCCCCGGCGCGAGTCACCTTGCCGGCGGCGGTGAAGATGCCGTCGTAGCCGATGACATCGCCACCGTCCGGGTCGCGCAGCTTGTCGCCGACGCGAACGATGTTGTAGTGCGCTCCCACCTCGGCCGGCGAGCGGAAGCCGCGCGCGTAGAGGGTGTTGCCTTCCGCCATGACGACGTGGTGGTCGCGAGCGGCCAGCACATACGGTGCCTTCTTGATGTCCTCGGCGGACAGCACCGAGGGCTTGGACATGAAAGCGGCGACGATCTCGTAGGGAATGGAGCGGATCGCGTCCTCGAGCGGCTGACTGCGCACGCGCGGCTGAACTCGCGCGGCATCGCCGCGTTCAAGTTGAATATGCGGTTGGCCGTCGATGTAGACCAGGCGCAAGGTGTCGCCGGGATAGATGAGGTGCGGGTTCTTGACCTGGGGATTGACCTGCCAGATCTCCGGCCAGTACCACGGGTCGCGCAAGAACACCTTGGCGATGCCCCAGAGTGTGTCGCCGCGCTTGACCACATAGGTATCGGGCGCGTTGGACGCGATGACCGGCCTTGCCCCATCCGCGGTGGATTGCGTGGACGGCGTGCTTGGACCTGCGTCCACAGCCGCCTCCATGGCGGTGCGGTCGTCGCCGACCACGGTGCCTTCGACGGTGGTTTCCTGCTGCACCACCGGTACCGGCGCGGCGGTGTGCTCTTTCTTATGGAACGGATTCCAGGAAGATTCGCATCCCGTGCTCATCAGCATGCCTAAACTCAATGGAATCAATACTTTAAGTTTGCTCATATTCTGCCTGATAGTCTGCAGCTGCATTCGCTGTGCTCCCGAAGGTCCGCGGCTCAAGAAAGCCGAGGTTGGCTGTATACTGTTTATCCGCCGCCCACTACCACGATGTAGTCCTTAGTCCTGCGCGCGGCTGGCATTAAGTTAAGCAGCGGCGGAACTTTAGCAACAATTGACAGCCGAAAACACGAAATTGCTCTCATAACGACCATGACCAAGCTCGCAATCCTCGAGTATCCCGACCCGCGCCTGCGCAACCAGGCCCTCCCTGTGCAGAACGTCGATGCTGCGGTGCGCAAGTTGATGGATGACATGCTCGAGACGATGTACGCCTCCAAGGGCGTCGGTTTGGCGGCCACCCAGGTCAATGTGGCGCTGCGGGTCATCGTCCTAGACGTCAGCGAAGCCAAGAACCAGCCCCTGTATTTTGCCAATCCGGGGATCATCAGCGCGGACGGGCGGACGCCGCGTGAAGAGGGTTGTCTGTCGGTGCCGGGCATCTATGAAAAGGTGCAGCGCGCCGAAAGCGTGCTGGTCCGGGCACTGGGCCGCGACGGCAAGCCGTTCGATCTGCACGCGCAAGGGTTGCTCGGCGTGTGCATCCAGCATGAGATCGACCACCTCGATGGCAAGTTGTTCGTCGACTATTTGTCAGAACTCAAGCGCCAGTTGATCCGCCGGCGCCTACAAAAAGAACGCAAGCTACGGCTCCCGAACGAGCAGCGCGCGCCGCTTTCGGCCACTTAAGGGGCGGGTCCATTGTCGATGATCACCCTGAATCTCGCGTTTGCGGGAACGCCCGAATTTGCCGTGCCGGCGCTGAATGCACTGGCGCAGTCCGGACACCGGCTGGCCGGCGTGTTCACGCAACCGGATCGCAAAGCCGGCCGCGGTCAAGGGCTTAGGGCCAGCCCAGTCAAGGTGCGCGCGCTGGAGCTCGGATTGACCGTGCATCAGCCGCAAGATTTTCGTGAGCGCGAGTCGCAGGCGCTGCTGGCGGACCTTCGGCTCGACGCGCTCATCGTGGTTGCGTATGGACTGATTCTGCCACTGGCGGTGTTGAACTTGCCGCGGCTCGGCTGTTTCAATATTCACGCCTCCTTGCTGCCGCGCTGGCGCGGCGCGGCGCCGATCCACCGCGCCATTCTGTCCGGCGATGCCGTCACCGGCATCACCATCATGCGTCTGGAGCCTGGATTGGATACCGGACCCATGCTCAGTCAAACCCGCCTCGACATCGCAGCCGACGACACCAGCGCTTCGCTGCATGACAAGCTCGCGCCGTTGGGCGCCTCGCTGCTCTGCGAGACGCTTGCGGCCCTGGCTGCGGGCACGGCCCGTGAAACACCGCAACCCGAGGCCGGCGTGACATACGCGGCGAAGATCGGCAAGTGCGAGGCGGAAATCAATTGGGCAGAACCCGCGGCCGCCATCGAACGGCGCGTGCGTGCCTTCAATCCCTGGCCCGTGGCGCAGACCATCTGGAAGGCGCAACAACTGCGCATCTGGCAGGCGGGCCGAACGGCCGCCTCCGATGCTAGCGGCGACCCAGGCCGGGTCCTGCGGCAGAGTGAGGCCGGCATCGATGTCGCCTGTGGTACGGACGCGCTGCGCATCACGACGCTGCAACTTCCTGGGCGCAGCCGGTGCAGCGCCGCGGAATTTTTAAAATCGCAGTCGCTGCTCGGGCAGAAGTTAGGCGCGGCGTGAGTCGCGCCACGTTAAGCGCGCGAACGCTGGCCGCGAAGACCGTGCTGGGCGTGATCGAGGAAGACCTGTCGCTCGATGCCAGCCTGGAGCGGGTGCTGGCCAAGGCGCCGGCGGCGCTGCGTCCCACCGTGCGTTCCTTGAGTTACGGCGCGATTCGCGGCTTTTTTCGCTATGAAGCGGTGTTGTCGCGACTGCTGTCGCAGCCGGTCGAATCCATCGGCGGTGCGCCGCAGGTCATTCTCTCGGTCGCGTTGTTCGAACTCGAAGACGCGCGCTCGCCCGACTATGCGGTGGTCGATGCGGCGGTGACGTCAGCACGCGTACTTTCTCTCAACAAATTGACCGGCCTCATCAACGCCGTCTTGCGCCGGTACCTGCGCGAGCGCGAGAAGCTGGATGTGGACCTGGCGCGCAACCCCATCGTGCGCCACGCCTTTCCGGATTGGATGGCGCAGCGGCTGCGCACCGACTGGCCGATCCGCTGGACGCAGATTCTGGCCGCCTGCGACCGGCAGGCGCCGTTGTGGCTGCGGGTCAATCCGCTGCGCACCACCGATGCCGAGTACCTGGAACAATTGCGCGCCGTGGGCAAGGAAGCACAGGCGGCGCCGGGCGTCGCCCATGCCATCGTGCTCGACACGCCCTGCGATGTTGAGGAGCTGCCGGGATTCGCGCAGGGGCTGGTCTCGGTTCAGGATCTGGCCGCCCAATGCGTGACTTTTCCGCTGGCCCTGGCGCCGGGTCAGCGCGTGCTCGATGCGTGCGCTGCACCCGGTGGCAAGACCGCACTGATGGCCGAGCGGCAGCCGGCGCTGAAATCGCTGCTCGCCGTCGACATCGATGCGGCGCGCCTGCAGCGCATCGAACAGACGCTGGCGCGCACCGGGAGCCGGGCGCGGGTGGTGCAGGGCGATGCCGCGCAGCCGGCCCAATGGTGGGACGGCGAGCCGTTCGACCGGATCCTGCTCGATGCGCCGTGTTCTGCGCTGGGCGTGATCCGCCGCCACCCGGACATCCGATTGCGCCGACGCCCATTCGACATCGAAAAATTTGCCAAGACGCAGGCGACCTTGCTGCGTGCGGCCTGGAGCATGCTGGCGCCCGGCGGCCGGCTGGTGTATTCCACCTGCACGGTGACCCGGCGCGAAAATCATGATGTCATCGCAGTGTTTCTGGGCGATACGACCGACGCCACGCTGATTCCGCCGCGAGAGTGGGAAGGCTGGCCGGAGATGGGTGAGACCGATGGATTCGGGGTGCAGATCGTTCCGGGGGAGGCGGGCGCGGACGGCTTCTATTATGCTGCCCTGAGCAAGCAATGAACGCCAAGCACCTTAAGTCCCGATCCGTGTTCGCCGCCGCCGTTCTGGCGCTGCTGAGTACCTTTGCGCTGGCCGATGGGCTGGATGGCCGCTGTGAAGTACGCTCCGCCGATCTCGCCCTCGAAGAGGGCGTGTATCACCTCAACGCCAAGCTCGAGCTGCCCATTGCCCCGGCGGTGAAGCAAGGACTGGCCGACGGCGTGCCACTGTCCTTGCAGGTTGAACTGCTGATCGAGCGCGAGCGGCGCCTGTTGCCCAATGCCAATGTGGCCGAACTGACCCAGCGCTATCTCCTGCAATACAACGCGGTGAGCGCGCGCTACGTGCTGCGCAACGTCAACAGCGGCGAACAAGAGTCCTTCGCCACCGTGGAAGATGCGCTGACGCGCATGTCCAATGTACGCAACGTGCCGGTGCTGGACAAAAGCTTCATCGAAACCGGACCGCACTACGAGGCCAATGTGCGCATCAAACTGGATTACGGCGCGGTCCCCATGACCGTGCGCATCCTGATGTTCTGGGTCAATGACTGGCACCGCGAAAGCGAGTGGTACACGTGGACGCTGCAGAACTAGGCCGTCAGGCCGGAATAGGGATTCGCAAGCACGGCTCCACCGCCCTGGCAGTTTCCGCGATCGCGCTGTGGCTGGCAGCCCTGCTGCTGCTGGCCAAGGCCGCACAGAACTCCGCCGACTTCGACAAATGGCTGCCGTGGATCCTGCTCATCAACATCACCGGGCTCATCACCCTGTTCGTGTTGCTGGCGGGCAAGCTGTTCCGGCTGGTGCGCGAATACCGGCGCAACGTCGCCGGCTCGCGCCTCACCGCGCGCACCGTGGCGGTGTTCAGCGTGCTCGCCGTCGGTCCCATCCTGGTGGTGTACTACTTCGCACTGCAGTTTCTGAACCGCGGCATCGATAGCTGGTTCGAACTCGAAGTCAGCCAGGGCCTGAGCGACACGCGCGAATTGTCACGCGCTGCGCTGGATCTGCGGGTGCGCGAGTTCCTGCAGCGGACGCAAGGAGTGGCGCGCGAACTCTCCAGCCTGCCGGACTTCGACCTCATCGGCACGCTGGACCGCGAGCGCCGTGCCACCGGCGCGCTGGAATTCTCCGTGATCGGTTCGCAGACGCGGATCCTGGCCACGAGTTCGGACCGGCCGCTGAACGTGATTCCGCTGCCGGCGCCGGAAGAAATGATCGGCCAGGTGCGGCGTGGACGGCCCTATGTCAGCCTCGATACCGACGCCGGTGGCGGTTACGTGATCCGCGCCGCCGCGCTGCTCGATGCCGAGGGCAACCCGGGATCGCGTGTGCTCATCGCCCTGTATCCGGTGCCGCAGCAGCTCAGTCAACTCGCCGACACCGTGCAGCGTTCCTACATTCAATATGCCAATCTCGTGCAGCTGCGCCAGCCGCTCAAGTCCACTCTGGCGCTCATTCTCACCTTCGTCGTGCTCATCTCATTGCTGGCGGCGGTGTATGGCGCCTTCTTCACGGCGCAGCGGCTGGTCAAACCCGTGCAGGATCTCATCGCCGGCACCCGTGCCGTGGCGAAAGGCGACTTCGACATGCGCCTGCCGCTGACCTCCCGCGATGAACTCGGGCATCTGGTGATTTCCTTCAACGACATGACCAAGCGGCTGGCGCGCGCGCGCGAGGAAACCCGCCGTAGTCAGCAGGCCGTCGAGGCCGAGCGGGGGAGTCTCGCCGTCATTCTGGCGCGCCTGTCCACCGGCGTGGTGTCGCTGCAGCCTGACCTTACCATCCGCACTGCCAATCAGGCCGCCAGCGCCATTTTGGGCGTGGATCTGGAAGCGGCCGTGGGCAAACATCTGGACGGCGCCATCGGCGACGGCGCGCTGTTCACCCAATTCCTGTCCACCATCAACGACCGGCTCAAGGAGGGGGAACTGGATTGGCGCGAGCAGATCGAGCTGCTGTCCGAATCCGGCAAGCGCGTGTTGATGTGCGCCTGTACGACCCTGCCCAGCGAAACCGGCGGTGCGCCCGGCGTGGTGCTGGTGTTCGATGACATCACCACGCTCCTGCAGGCACAACGCGATGCCGCCTGGGGCGAGGTGGCGCGGCGGCTGGCGCACGAGATCAAAAACCCGCTGACGCCGATTCAGCTCTCTGCCGAGCGCATGCGGCGCAAGTTCCTCGGCAGCATGAACGAGGCGGATGCGCAGATCCTGGAGCGCGCCACGCATACCATCGTTGCCCAGGTGGATGCCATGAAGCAGATGGTCAATGCCTTCAGCGAATATGCGCGCGCGCCTGACATGCATGTTTCGCGCTTTGATTTGAACCAACTCGTCACCGAAGTGGTCGACTTGTACAGGGTGCAGGCGAGTGCCGCCGAACTCCGGCTGAATCTGGATTCGCACTTGCCCGAGGTTGCCGCAGATCGCGTGCGCATCCGCCAGATCCTCAACAACCTCCTGACCAATTCGCTCGAAGCGCTGGAGGGCAAAGTAGGTGCACGTATTGATATCCAGACGCATGTCGCGGAGGATTCGGGTCAATTGCAGGTCGCTATCGTCGTGGCCGACAACGGTCCTGGCTTTCAGCGCGACCTGATCGGCACGGTATTCGACCCCTATGTCACCAGCAAGCCTAAGGGGACCGGACTCGGGCTGGCCATCGTCAAGAAGATCGTCGAGGAGCATGGTGGTCGGATCGAGGCAGACAATCCGCGTACGGGGGGAGCCCGGGTACGCATCTTATTGCCGCTGGGCGAGAGTTCCCGCGGCAAGTCCGCGCGCGACATACGCAAGGTCGAATTGAGGAGAGAACGAGCATGAGCGCCGCAAGAATTCTGGTCGTGGACGATGAGTCGGACATCCGCGGTCTGTTGAAGGAAATCCTCTCCGAAGAAGGCTATGACGTCGAAGTGGCCGGCAACGGCGCACAGGCGCGAACCTCGCGCGCAGCGCGCACGCCCGACCTCGTGTTGCTGGACATCTGGATGCCCGACACCGACGGCATCACGCTGCTGCGGGAATGGTCGGCGCGCGATGTCGAGGAATGCCCGGTGGTGATGATGTCCGGACACGGCACGGTGGAGACCGCCGTAGAAGCCACGCGTCTCGGCGCCTTCGACTTCGTCGAGAAGCCGCTGTCCCTTACCAAGCTGCTGCGCACCGTGGAACGCGCGCTGGATTCCGGACGTCGCAAGCGCCTGTCGGGCCGCGCCCAGGGCACGCCGCTGATCGCACCGATCGGCAAGAGCAAAGTCACCATCCTATTGCGCGAGCAGATCCAGCAGAGCGCACCGAGCAACTCCCCGGTCCTGCTGGTGGGCGAGCTCGGCTCCGGCCGTGAGGCCTATGCACGCTATCTGCATTCATTGAGTTCGCGTTCCCTCAAGCCGTTCATTTCTCTCATTCCGGCCAGCCTCGCCAGCGATCCGGCGGCGACGCTGTTCGGCAGTGAACGCGACGGCAAGGTCGAAGTGGGTCTGCTGGAACAAGCGCTCGGCGGTTCGGTGTACATCAACACGCTCGAAGATCTGAACCCCGAGGCGCAGCGGCTCATCGTCGGCGCCATCGAACAGAATGGCTTTACCCGCATCGGCGGACGTCAGCGCGTGGCGCTGAATGTGCGCTGGATCGCCTCCGCACATCCCGGCTTCGATCAACAGAGCGGACCGCAGGCACTGCGTCGCGACCTCATCGCGCATTTGAACGTCATCACGTTGCGCGTGCCGCCGCTGCGCGAATTCGCCGAAGATGTGCCTGACCTGCTGCGCTACTACGTCGACCGGCTGGTCGATGATCAGCATCTGCCGCTGCGCCGTTTCAGTGTGGCCGCGCAGAACCGGCTGCGCAATTATCCCTGGCCGGGCAATGTCGGCGAACTCAAGAGCCTGGTGCAGCGCGTGTTGATCCTCGGCGCGGACGAGGAAATCCGCCTCGAGGAAATCGAACGCGAACTGGCGGTGCAGGCGCCGGCAGACGAGCCGCTGGTCAAGCAGGACCTGCTGTCGCTGCCATTGCGTGAAGCGCGCGAACACTTCGAGCGCGCCTATCTGCAACAGCAGTTGCAGCTCTGCAATGGCAAGGTTGGACAACTTGCCAAACGCGTCGGCATGGAGCGCACCCATTTGTACCGCAAGCTGCGCGCACTGGGCGTGGATTTCAAACAACTGGGCGATGACTGACACCGCATTGCGCGGCGCTCGATGAAACGCGCGATTGTTCTCGGCGCCTTGCTGCTGCTGGTCGGCGGCTATCACCTGGCGGTCCGCGGCGGGTATTTCCACGGCAACGCCTCGACAGCGTCGGAATCAGGATCGCTGTCGTCACATCCCACGGTTTCACTTGCCGCACCCGACAGCGGCGACATCGCGCGCGCCTATGCGGCGCATCGCAGCGGTGTGCAGGTGCACGGCAGTGGAATCGTGGCGAAGGTGTTGAAGGATGACGAGGAGGGCTCACGCCATCAGCGCTTCATCCTGCACATGGACAGCGGTCAAAGCGTGCTGCTCGCGCATAACATCGACCTCGCATCGCGCGTTCCGGATTTATATGCCGGTGCGCGCGTCGAGTTCGAGGGCGAGTACGAGTGGAACGAGAAGGGTGGCGTCGTGCACTGGACGCACCGTGACCCTTCCGGGCGACACCCGGCCGGGTGGCTGAAAGTCGCGGGTGCGGTTTACCGGTAAGTTACCGGTAAGCGAGCAGCGGCTCGCTCAGTTTGGGCTTGTCGTAAACGTCCATTGCGCCGCTGGTCATCTCATCGACCGAGTGGTCGCACCATTTGATGCGCGATGCCATCGGCGCACTTGCGATGGGCTCAAACATCGCTGCGTTCTTGGTGCGAATCGCATCCTTCAAACGCTGTTCGGTGCCCACGCCGTAAGTGGCGTCGAAATTCTTGCTCACCAGTTGATGCGCGCGCGTCACGATGGCTGCATTGCGACGCTGCCAGTCCCCGCTCGCATCCGAATACTTGCGAAACGAGGTGGGCAGCGTTTTGATGCACAGCTCTTCGGTGTGCTTGACGATGTCCTCGATGCCCAGCACGCCGATGACGGCGCCTTCCAGGGCCGGTTCGATCGCGTTGGCGGCGGGTGCCTGTGCCGCGGTCGGTGCGCTGGTCTCCCGCTTCGCGGCAATGGCTTTCTTGGCACCGAGTGCGCGCGTTGCTCTGGGTTCGCTGCTGGAATCCGCACGTGCTTCGTTTACTGTCGGCTTTGATCCCTGCGCAGACGCCGCGTCCGGCGTCGAGCGAACGACATCGCTTTGCGAACTGCTGTCATCGGGCGGGTGATCCGAATACGTGATCTTGCCATCGGGACCAACCGTCTTGTAGATGTTCTTGGCGTTCGCACTCAACGTGGCGAAGATAAGAAGCAGAGCGACGACGAGCAAGTGGCGATTCACGGGATTTGGGCTTCTCAGATTGAGGTTGCCGAAACTGTGACAGCGGTCGGCATTCAGCGCTGCTGACGGGGTCACATAATCCTGCGGAGGATTGCCGCAAGCCCTTTGGGAATTGCTGCGTTCGCAGGGCGCGTCACACTGCCAGCCAGCATATGTCCGGTCTTGAACTCTTTACAACAACGTGGAATTCGGATGCACCGTGGCAAACGTTTCCGCGGAAACGTGTGTCAGACCGTAATATGTTCGAATGACAATCGGATATCGAGGTGCCATTGCGCTTCTTGCATCGCTCGCCTGCGGTGCCGGCGCTGCATGGGCTGCCGACGCAACTGCCGCTGGAATCCAGCAGCAGTTCATGGAAAGCCTGCAGCGGGTGCAAACCAAGCAGCCGGACCTGCCCGACTCGCCTGAACTGCAAGCGTACGTGATCTATGACTATCTGCAGGCTGAGCGCCTGCGTCGCGATGTATCGCAATCCCCGGGTGCAGATTTAGATTCCAAGATCGACGCATTCCTGGTCGCGCATGCGGGCCAGCCGGTCATTCGAGCGTTGCGTCGTGACTGGCTGGTGAGTCTGGCTGCTCGGCAGCGCTGGAATTTATTTCTGCCGCGATCGGCCGATGTAAATGACCCGGCGGTGATCTGTCTGCGGTTTTCGGGCCTACTATCAACCGGTGTCAAAGACGGTCTGACGGACGCCGCGCTGGCTCGCTGGCGATTGCCGCAAGCACAGCCACCGGAATGCGATGCGATCTACGGCTGGCTGCGGCAGCAAGATCTACTCACGCCTGCGTTGGCCGAGGAGCGCACCCGCGCGGCGCTCGCCACCGACAATTGGCGGCTGGCGCAGGATTTTGTCAACGACGTCCCCGCGCCGCAGAATGTGCCGCTGCTGCAATGGATCCGGCTGCTGCAATCGCCGCGACCGGAGCTGACCGTGTTGGCCCGCGATCCCTCGCTCGTCGTCGAACCTCGCGCACTGGTCGCGGGATTCACGCGTTTAACCCTCACCGATTACCAGACAGCGGCGAGCCTGCTGCCTTCGCTTCTGCAACGAGCGGACCTGACCGACGAAGCGCGCGGCCAACTGCAACGTTCGGTGGCGCTCGGTGGCGCCTATGCGCGGCGTCCCGAGGCGATCACGGCATTCGACCAGGTTCTCGCCACGCTGGTCGACACATCGGTGCAGGAATGGCGCGCACGATCGGCGCTTTGGGCGGGCAACTTTGCCAAGGCGCTCGCCTGGATCGAGCAGATGCCGCCCGAGCTTGCGGCGTTGCCGCGCTGGCGCTATTGGCGCGCACGGGCCGTGGCGCAAACTGAGGGCGCGGTTGCTGCCAAACCGCTGTTTGCGGATCTTGCGAAGTTGCGCGATTACTACGGCTATCTCGCGGCGGACAAGATTCATCACAAATACGAACTGAACCCGCAGCCATTGCGCGTCGATCCGGCCGTGCAGAAATCTCTGGCCGCCGATGAGGGACTGATACGCGCACGCGCGCTGTTCGATTGCGATCTGTACGACGAGGCGACGGTGGAATGGGCCGTGGCGCTGGCGAATGCGGATCCCGAGACGAAAACACAAGCGGCGATTCTCGCGTCGCGGTGGGGATGGTATGCGCAGTCCATCGCAATGCAGGCGCAACTCGGACAATGGGACGATGTGACTCTGCGCTATCCACGGCCCTTCGATGAACAAGTTGCTCATGCCGGCCGGCAAACGCGGATCGCGGGGGATTGGATCCACGCCGTCATCCGTCAGGAAAGTCTGTATCGGCCGCGGGCCGTCTCCAGCGCAGGCGCACGCGGTCTGATGCAGGTGATGCCATCTACTGCAACCGCGTTGGCCAAGCGGTGGAAAGTGGCGTTGCCTTCACGCGATGCGCTGTTCGAGCCGAGGACGGCAACGGCACTGGGGGCGGCGCATCTGCGCGAACTGTTGGACATCTACGGCGGCTCGCTGCCGCTGAGTCTGGCCGCGTACAACGCGGGGTCCGTGCCGGTGGCGCGCTGGCTGCCGGCGCGCACGATGGATGCCGACATCTGGATCGAGAACATTTCGTATAACGAGACCCGCAGCTATGTGCAGCGCGTGCTCGAACACGTCGTGGCCTTTGCATGGGTGCGCAAGGCGACGTTACCACGCCTGTCGACATTGATGCCGCCGGTGGCGGCGTCCTCACGCTGATCTACGTCGCGATTGCGGTGTCGATGTTGACGCCCGCCAACAGCGTGCGCGTCACCGGTGTTTTGCCTGCGATCTCCAAAAGTTTCTGCGTCTGTTCATCGCTCAAGGGTTTGGAGAACGACAGGCGCCTATCGATGTGGCTCTTCTGGCCTTCATGCGCGGTGTAGCGCAGTCCCACGGTGATCTTGCCCAGTTCCCAACCCTTGCGCCCGGCATACATGCGCAGCGTAATCGAGGTGCAGGAGCCGAGACTGGCGAGCAGGAGATCGTAAGGGGCAAGGCCGGTATCGCCGCCACCGCGCGAGGCTGGCTCATCAGCCGTAATGCGGTGATGCCCGGAGACCACCTGCTGGGAGTAATGGAAGTCACTGATGACCGTCACGTGCGACATGGGATCTCCTTGGAACGCTGACCTCCAGAACGTGGCCTAAGTATACTGCCGCGAAGCTCTACAGACCTCGCCATCGCTAGCGGCGTGGAATCGAGTATGTACCAACGGCATGAGCGACGGGAACTTCGCTGTCTTCCGAATACAGCGACACCTCGCCAACGGCCAGGGACTTGCCCAATTTCAGCAATTTGCACACACCGATGATGTCCTTGTCGGCCGCGGGCTTGCGCAGGAAGTTGATGTTCAGGCTGGTGGTGTCGGCTCTTGTTGCCATACGAACTCAACTCCGCGCGGAGGCCCGACGATTCCCGATCCACAGCAACAGCCAACCGGCCAAAAAGAATAGGAGTGCAATCCCCACAGAGTACGCCGCCACGCCCGTGTAACCACCGACGTTGACGGGATTCAGGAAGGGATAGGGGTACCACCCATTGCCGGCGCCACGGATCACCACGTAGGTCAGATAGATGGCTGGGAAGGTTAAGCTAAGCAGGAGATGGCGAGAGTTCAGCTTCGCAGAGGGCGGAAGAAGCAGCCAGTCGAGGACGACCGCCACCGGCATGAGGTAATGCAGGGTGATGTTGACCCAGGGCAGAAGGGCGCCGAGGTCCTCGTTGCGCAGAAGAATCGAGAAAACGACTCCGACGATGGTCATGTTTACGACGGAGATGAATCGGAAGACGTCCAGTACGGGAGTGAGACCCTTCGCAACATTGAAAGCGCTCACCAGAAATACCGCTGCCGCGAACAGATTCGACAGGTTGGTGAAGTAACTGAAGAAGTTCACCGGGTCATGCGATGCGCCGAGGTGCAAAGACAGTTGCCGGCCGATCGCCGTTAGTACTGCCACCGCGAGAACCACACGCGCAGATGCTGAGATGTTCACTGTTCTACCTTTGAAACCATTTGCGGCCTGTGCTTTGGGCGTCGCGTAGGGGTTGTCGGGCATGACGATCAGGTCATCGTATGCAGGGCGGCGCGGATGGCGATGAACCACAAAGCGAGTGCCGACACTGCGTACAACCAGAACCTCACGATCACGATGTTGATGGTGCAGTGTACGGCGCTGTGCACTACGCGCAGGCCGACGAACAGCCAGGCCGCGGCGAGATACACGCCATCGACCTGCTTCGTGACGAAAAGATACAACGCCAATGCGTAGAAAATGGTGGGTAACTCAAACAGGTTCTTCAAATTGTCCGACGGATTGGATATTTCCGGTGGCGACAGCCGTGCGAACTCCGTTGGTCTGAGTTGATCGGGCGTCAGCCGATTCCTGGTGATGAAAGGAATGCGGCGCACGTACATGTAGAACCACACCACGATGGTCAGCAGTATCAGGACAAAGAACGGCGCGAAGATTCTGGTTTGTTCCATGTTGAATATTCTAGCCCCCGTCAGTGGCTACGCTACATGAACTTTCCAATTCTCCAGGTAAACGTGCAGCACTTTTCCTGAAGCGATGAATCCACCGTCCCAAATGCGAAATGCGGTGCCATCATCGATCGCCGGGTAGAACCCTTCCTCCCAGACGACGCAGCAGTCCGCCTCGAACTCCTGACCATCTTGAATGAAAGCATTCGGCGAATGAAAGAAGCCGACGGTGTTTAGTCCCGGAACACCCTCCATCTCAACCGGAACGGATCGGATGCCGGAGTCGGGGAAACTGAAGAACCCATGAAGCGGACCGCCATCCTCGAGCTTAAAGATCCGGACGCTGGCGCGAAAGTGTGGGAGTGGTTGCTTCATGATGATCCGGCCTGGGCAGTATGCGTCTTATGCCATGCTCTGGGCCTAAAAAGTTTCAGCGGAAACGTCGGATCAGTCCGCGGATCCTCTGCGTTCCCCGAAGAGGATGAAGTAGCCCATGGCCATCAGTCCCGCGTTTCGCGCAGCGCTGCCGATCGTTTGGAGAATGTCGGGCGCAGGCAGCAGACTGAGGATTAGGTTGGTGATGATCCCGCCCAGAAACAGCAGCACCGAAATTCTGAGTAGCCAGCCCGTTCGAAGTGCAGACCAACCGAAAAGCAGCCCGCCAACGACCATCAGTGCGCCATGAGCTGTATAGATACCGCCCAGCCGCTGCCACAGCAGTTCGTAGTTGGCGACATGCTCGTTCAGCGCGTAAAGCGTCGTGTAGGCGAAGTAGGTGAAGGCCGCTCCATACAGCAGCGCGCCGATGAGGCCGACCGCTCCTGGCTTGGGTTCGTGCACCGCATAGATGCCGAGCAGCAGCCAGGACATGGGAACGAATGCGACGTAGTTGAGCCAGAGCTGGCTGGTCGAGAAGCCGTGCTGGTACCACTCCATCACGTCGGTAATCGAATGAATGAAGGGTGCGGCCAGCGCGGTGATGCCCACTGCGACACGCAGCGAATTGGTCCCACTCATGTCAGATCACTTGGCCTTCTTCGACGGCTTCTTCTTCAGGGAACTGTTGAGTGCAAACGCTTGGCGAATGAGCGCCTTGAAGGCGACTGCGTCAACCTCTTCGTCTTCATGGATGTCGATCGCGCGGCGTACATTCCCCTCGAGGCTCGAATTGAAAAGTCGCGCCGGATCTTTGAGCGACGCGCCCTTGGCGAAATTCAGCTTCACCACCTTCTTGTAGGACTCCCCCGTGCAGATGATGCCGTCGTGCGACCAGGTCGGCGTCCCCATCCACTTCCACTCCTCGACGACGACGTCCGGGTCCGCTTCCTTGATGAGCTTGCGCATTCGGCTCAAGGTTTTCCCGCGCCAATCTCCAAGTTCGACGATTCTGTTCGAAATGTGCTCCGATGGTGACCGACTCTCGCTTGTTTCCGACTTTTTCATGCTGATATTCGAGTTCGACCGCTGAGGAGCAACCCCGACAGGTATGCAGCCGCCATCACGTCGTAGGCGAGGCAGAACGCCGGCCACCAAACAGGGACGTCGGGATTGGTAATGAACATGCCGTGCGTAAGATCGAAGACCCCATGGGCCGCCAGCGCAATTACGACGAGCCACAATGATGTCCTGAAACCCGCCACTGCAGACGCAATGAAAATGGCGCCAACGCCCAATTCAAGCATCAGAACGTGCGTTGACGCACCGATGAGCGCGAACAACACGTAGTAGGACGCGATGACCATCATGGCGAGGGCGTAGAAGGCGCGGTCGCGATCCATGCCGACTATTGTGCCCAGCAAGCCTACTGTGACCGCAAGAACTGCACCGATCAGGAGCGCCGTCATGCGGATCTCATCAGTCGGCCGTTCCACCGTTGCCAAACGTCACCCATCCGTCGCAATGGCCTCCATGCGGCGCAACCAGCTGGTTGAGCTGCATCCGCTTCTCCACCACGCCATCGTAGGTGGCAAGCATCGACATCGAGCAAAAGATGCTCCAAGTACCACCCCTTCCGTCATCCGAAATGGACGGGTCAGATCCCTGTGATTCAACCAGGTTCGCGATGATTCGGGCAGCGCTCTCGTTCGGCGCGGAGATGGTGAAATCGATGACCATCGGGCGTGTCATGTCCGATCCGGCGTCCACCGCCAGTCTCAATGAGTCGCCATCTGCATCTTGTGGAAAGTCCATGCTAGGGCCTGTTAACACTAACGCAGTCCTTCGATGACAAGAGCGAAGCACAGAAAGCCAATGAACATCACGTCGAGTTTATCGAAGCGACTGAAGATCCGGCGGAAGCCTTTGAGCCTGCGAAACAGCCGCTCGATCTCATTGCGACGTTTATACATCGCCTTGTCGTATTGCCAAGGTTCAACTCGCGTGCACTGCGGCGGGACGACAGGAATAAAGCCTAAATCCAACGCCAATTGCCGCGTCTCGTTGCCCTCATACGCTTTATCCATGAGCAGACGGCATCCATCGGGCAAGGGCCGCATGCCACGCAGCAGCTCTCGACCCTCAGGCGCATCGCCCGCTTGTCCCGGACTCAGGCAGAACGCGATGGCGCACCGAGCATGCGCGGCAACCATATGAATTTTGGTGCTCCATCCGGCTCTGGATTTGCCGATGGCTTGCGCGCCGTTTTTTTTAGAGCACCGGTGCCGTCCGGATGTACTTTGACGATGGTGCTGTCCAGGCTCACCGCTTCGATCCTGATGCGCACCAGCTGCTGATGCTGCAATTCCTCGAACAATCGCTCCAAAACCCCCGCCTTCGCCCAGCGATTCATGCGCGTGTAGATCGTGTGCCAGTTGCCAAACCGCTTGGGCAGGCTGCGCCATTTGCAGCCATTTTCTGCTACAAACAGAATCGCGTTCACAACTTGAAGGTTGCTGAGCGAGACATTGCCGCGCTGAACCGGCAAAAATTCTTCGATCCGACTGAACTGTTCTTGAGTGATTTCCATGAAGCATAGAATATCACATAGTGTTAACAGGCCCTAG
>JANMXI010000051.1:0-3678 GCA_031394735.1 Pseudomonadota bacterium
CTCGGCCCAACCGATGTCGCGTTTGAATATAAGGGGCTCGACAATCAACCGCGAATAGCGGGGCTGCATTTTGATCCGAAACCGACGCGGCTTGCGATCAATTCGGCCAACTATCATTTCGATCTGGCTCCAGGGCAGGTGACCTCACTTTTTATCGCGGTGTCCTGCAACAAGCCGGTCATGCAAAAGCCGGCGCCATTCTTCCGTGGCCTGCTGGCGCACCGCCGCGAGTTGCGAAAGTCGACAAAGGGCGCTGCCAGTATCGAGACCTCGAACAGTATATTCAACGAGGTGCTATGCCGTGCGATGGCCGACCTCAACATGCTGATGACGGAGACGCCGCAGGGCAGATACCCCTATGCCGGCATTCCCTGGTATTCGACCACGTTTGGCCGCGACGGACTGATTACTGCCTTGCAGATGCTGTGGGTCGATCCACGCATCGCGCAAGGGGTGCTGAGACGGCTGGCTTTTTTCCAGGCAAAGGCCACCGATCCGCTGGCGGATGCCGAGCCCGGAAAGATCCTGCATGAAATGCGAGGCGGCGAGATGGCGGCGTTGCGCGAGGTGCCTTTCGCGCAATATTACGGCAGCGTCGATTCGACGCCGCTGTTCGTCCTGCTCGCGGGCCTTTATGTCGAGCGTACCGGGGATGAACAAACTCTCGTCGAGTTGTGGCCCTCGATCGAGGCGGCGCTGCAATGGATCGATGGTCCCGGCGATCCCGATCGCGATGGCTTTATCGAGTATCGGCGTGCCACGGAGCACGGGCTCGTCAATCAGGGTTGGAAGGATTCCTTCGACGCCATTTTTCATTCCGATGGACGGCTCGCCGAGGGCCATATCGCATTGGCGGAAGTCCAGGGATATGTTTTCGCCGGGAAGCGGCTAGCGGCGCGGTGCGCCAGGCGCCTTGAAAAGTTCGACCTCGCGGCCCGTCTCGACTCCCAGGCAACGGCGCTCGCCGAACGCTTTGAAGACGCTTTCTGGTGCGAGGAGCTGGGCACTTACGCGCTGGCGCTTGATGGTGCAAAGCAGCCTTGCAAGGTGCGAACCTCGAATGCCGGGCAACTCCTTTTCACCGGTATCGCCAAACCCGAGCGGGCGCGCAGGGTCGCGGTCGATCTGATGAGCCAGAAATTTTTTTCGGGATGGGGTATCCGCACCGTGGCGCGTGGCGAGGCCCGTTACAATCCGATGTCTTATCACGACGGGTCGATCTGGCCGCACGACAACGCGCTGATTGCGCTGGGTCTGGCGCGATACGGCCTGACGCATTCAGTGGTGCAGCTGTTCAAGGGCCTGTTCGATGCCGCCAGCTATATGGATCTGCGGCGATTACCCGAATTGTTCTGCGGGTTTCAGCGCGAACGGCGGCGCGGACCGGTGCTCTATCCGGTAGCTTGTGCTCCGCAGGCCTGGGCGAGTGCGACGCCCTTCAGTTTGCTGGAGGCGGCGCTCGGTCTGGAATTCGATGCCGCGCGCGGCGAAATACGGCTTCGCAACCCGCGTTTACCCGAGTTTCTGCACGAAGTGACGTTGCGCGACCTGCAGCTTGGCGCCTCAAGCGTCGACCTGCGGGTCCGTCGTCACGGCGCGGAGGTATCCCTCGAAATACTGCGGACACGTGGAGAGATCCAGGTGTCGATTGTGTTGACGCACTGACGGGTGCACCGCCTGCCTTTTTGCTGGGAACATCATTTCGCTGATTGTCGGCTGACGGCGCGCGTCGCCGCCAACGAAGCGAAGCTCGCGGCGCGGCGAACGGGGACACGGGACGCATGATCTCGTTCAGCGATACAGGCTGGTAGCCTCTATCAAAAAATCGCTGCACGAGCCGCTTTGCATTGGAACTTGCGGCAAGGCATCCGCATTCTCCTGACTGGATCGATGGGAAACATTAAGTCCACTAACAGGAGCAAAAGATGGGTATTTTTACGAAAGACATCAAGACGATGGAAGATCTGTTCCTCCATCAACTGGAGGACATTTACTACGCCGAGCAGCAGCTTACAAAGGCGATACCGAAGATGGCCGACATGGCCACAAATGCAGATCTCAAGGCCGGGCTGACGGATCACCTGGTCGACACCAAAAATCAGATCGAGCGCCTGGACAAGGTTTTCGCCAAGCTGGGCAAGGACCCGAAAGGGACTAACTGTCCGGCGATCGATGGCCTTATCAAAGAGGCCGACGCGACCGCGGGTGAAATCGAGGACAAGGCCGTGCTTGACGCCGGCATCGTCGCGAATGCACAGGCGGTGGAGCACTACGAGATTTCCCGTTACGGCACGCTCATCGCCTGGGCCGAACAACTCGGCCATGACGACGTCGTCCGGCTTCTGACCACGAATCTCAACGAAGAGAAGGCGGCGAATACCAAGCTGAACGCTGTCGCGCTGCGGAAGGGCGTGAACAAAAAAGCCTCCGCAGCGTAGCACGGGCCGCCGTTACCCTGCGAAAGTGAAGGCCCTGTCCGCGGGCCTTCACGCTTTTTGCATCTTTGAAACGCAGTAAGGCTCCCGACATTACTCGGGCACGATATATCGCCTGCATCTGAAACTACGATGCGATTTATTGGTCCGCTACACCTCACCTTGATGCTGCGCGACACCAGGACCGCAATACCGAACTGCGGAACCCGCTCCCCGCACCCGCGTTTCACTGGGTGGCAGGTCCAACGTGGGATGCAACGTCAGTAGCAAGTAGCCGAGGATCAATATGGATGCGCGCTCCCGGGACTCCGGCCAGATCCATGATGCGGACAACTACGTTCGGGTACGCGGCGCACGCGAGCATAATCTCAAGGACGTCTCGCTGGACATTCCGCGCAACGCACTCGTCGTGTTCACCGGCGTCTCCGGTTCAGGCAAATCATCATTGGCGTTCGGGACGCTGTATGCTGAAGCGCAGCGGCGGTACCTCGAGTCAGTCTCGCCGTATGCGCGTCGGCTGTTTCACCAGATGCGGGTGCCTGAAGTCGACGGAATAGAAGGTCTGCCACCGGCCGTGGCGCTCCAGCAGCAGCGGGGATCGCCGACGACGCGCTCCTCGGTGGGCAGCGTGACGACCTTGTCGAATCTGCTGCGGATGCTGTATTCCCGCGCCGGCGATTATCCTCGCGGTCAGTCGTTGCTGTATGCCGAATCGTTCTCGCCGAATACTCCGGAAGGCGCTTGTCCGAACTGCCACGGCATCGGCCGCGTCCACGAGGTTACGGCGGGTTTGCTGGTGCCGGATGATAGCCTGACCATCCGGGAGCGGGCGGTTGCGGCATGGCCGACCGCATGGCAGGGGCAGAACCTGCGGGATATCCTCGTTACACTCGGATATGACGTCGATACCCCTTGGCGGAGACTACCGAAGAAGGATCGCGATTGGATCCTGTTCACGGACGAGCAACCGACCGTGCCGGTATACGCTGGTTACGATGCCGCCGAAGTCAGGCGCGCGCTCAGGCGCAAGGAGGAGCCGAGCTACCAGGGTACGTTCACAGGCGCCCGGAAATACGTGCTGCAGACGTTCGCCACGACCCAGAGCGCAATGATGAAGCGCAGGGCTGCGCAATTCCTGACCAGCAGCGCTTGTCCGGTCTGCCAAGGCAAACGGCTGCGCCCGGAGCCATTGTCTGTGAAATTCGCCGGGTTGGATATCGCCAAGCTTGTAGCGCTGATCGCC
>JANMXI010000052.1:0-3888 GCA_031394735.1 Pseudomonadota bacterium
GGTGATGCGGCGCGTTGGCAAAAGCCGTGCCTAGTTGCTGGAGACGCTGGATCGCCCGGCATTGTAGCGGCTGCCGAACATTCTATTTCTTGGTGGTGGACGCTGGCGAGGGATTCGAGGACGTCGTGGTCGGACGCGTGGTCCCAGCGGGGCGAGTTGGACCGGGCCAGGCGGGTCGGGAAGCAGTAGGCACGGTGGTGCGCGCCACGGGCTGTTGCGCATTTGAGTTATGACGCTTCTGGTTCTTGTCAAAGCCACTGGCAATCTTCGGATCGCCGGTCGGGTTGATATTGCGGCCTTGCGTATTGTACCTCGCGTTCGGTGAGGTTGGCGCCGGCACGGGTCGTGTTTGCAGGCGACCCGTCTGCGACGGCCCATTAGTTGTCATTGGCCGCACACCGGTAGGTGTGACCCTGTTCACGGGGCCAGGATTTGGATTTATCCGGACCGCATTATTGTTTAGGATCGGATCGAGCTTCTTTTTCGGATCGTCGGCGCTCTGGGCACTGGTTCCCGCGGAACAAATGGCGGTAAAGCAGGCGAGAAGCGCGATTCTCTTAGCTTTGATTCGCATAGTTCGCTCCCTAGCAGTTTGTCTGCTGCATTCAATCGGGGTTGCCGCTGTCCAAGCGGTAATGCAGATCCGCGGCGTCTCGATCACAATTCCCATTTGCAACAGGAGATTTGCAGTCGAGTGAAGCAATTGCGCCACTCGACGCCGGCGTATGGCCGTTTGACCAGTATGCGGCGATACGTCGCTGCTGTTGACTCAGATAGCATGTGTCGACGGAGCCGACAGCGACTTCGGCCATGGGCCAGTGATGCAGACATTGCCAAGCTGCCTCCTCATGAGTTCCGCACGACATGCCGTGCATGCCCTGGGCACCTATCCCAATGGATTGCCAAAAGCGGAGCCGCTCCGTAAAATAATTCGCCCTTACTTCGGAGGTGTTGGCTCCGGTCGCGGAGCTACGGGTCGAATTGGCTCTGGCTTGGCGACAGTTGGTGGCTCTTGAAGCCGTGGCGCGGATGGTACTGTCGAAAGTGATGGCGTTAGGGGCAGAGCCTTGAGGTCCGGGGAATAGGGCGTATTCGTTTGAGCGAGTGCTCCGCCCGCGATTGCAAGGCTATAGAGGAAACAGGCAGACGATAGAAGTTTCTGTCGCATTGTTCAGGTCCTTGTTCTATTCACGAGGTGTCACGAGAGCGGTATTTGTGCGCAATCACTGCACTCTGAGTCGCGGTCCAACGGGACGTTCGTAATCGGCGCCCACCCCACCTCCGCAACGAGGAGAGCGAGGCAATGACAGGATGTGTATGAGATAACTGAAGTCACTCGATTCTTTGACCACTGCCGCGCTGGCTTCAAGCCTTTGAACAGCCTGGGATGAAGAATCGTCTAGCTCGATCGGGACCGACCCAAGTTCGGCCTGCAGGCGCAAAAAATTGCTCGGACCGTCTCGCCAATATCGAGGCCATGTTTCAGTCGCAGGGTCTGAAAAGATGACCTCAAGTAGAGGCTCCATCCAACCCAGGAGGCCCCAGCTCCACGTCTCGGCGAAGGTGTACTTTCGCGCAGATCGGCCCGTTCCGATCGAGAGTAGCAACATGCTCTTGTCTTCTCCACCGCGCAGTGATCGGGCGAATAAATAAGCTTCGGGCACAGGGTTATTTGCAAAAATGGCGCCATCAACCAGCGCAAAATAACCCTTGGACGAGAGATGTGCAGGAACCGCAAAACGGGCGGTTGAAAAATAGGTAGGTGCTGCCGTCGCTCCCCTTACAAGATCGCGCATGAGTACGCTGCCGTCAGCTGACGTGATGGTCTGGAACCAAAGTCGGCTTTTTTCCTCGATCTCATATGCAGGAATTGCAAGGTTGGTCAGAGCCTCCATGAGCACCACATCCTCAAAGTACGCTTGGAATATCGATTCGACTTTTTCCAAACCGAACTTGGGGCGAAAGAGCCGCCGTAGATTTCCAAGCGACACAAACGAACTAGGGAAGATACTCGCGGCATGACGGCGGTACAGATCAACGAGGTCAATCGCTGCAAAGGCAGGCTTGCGCGCATCGGCGTTGCTTGGTCGCGTCAACCCAAGCGCCAGTATGGCGCCTGTGGAGGTACCAACAACGAGATCGAAGTGTTCGTAAATGGGACGACCTGTTCGCCGCTCGATCTCCGCGAGAATTAGTGCGGGGACCAATCCCCTCACGCCACCGCCGTCGATAGAGAGGACGCGCGTGCACTCCCCATACTCTGACGCTGTGCCCTTAACCCTGCCGACTGAGCGTACCGCGTCTTCGGTCCTCGACGGTGGGGCGACGGGATGTAGCGTGAGTGGCGCAGGCGGTGCTTGACGTAGGATGACGTGCCACAGGACGCCTCCACCCATGAGCGCCATAATCAAAAGAGCGAGGGTGACTGTCAACATCACCCGCGTTTTTTTTCTATTCATGCCGCGCCTCGCTATGTCGTCTCGTGGCCTATCACAGTCGAATTCCGTATTGCTAATTTACTTGCGGCGCCGAGTGGAGACCCAAGCTGCGGAGCGTAGCGCAGCGGGGGCTTTGACGCGGGGCGCGTGTTTTTTCGGCGCCGATCAGAGCGTCAAGCGCTGGCCGATACACAACAATCGCTAAGGCGCGTGGTTGAATACCACTCATTTCGGCCAGCGGCCCGCAACGGAAACGGAGCACGCTAAGCTGACCACCGACTTGTTCGGAATGCATTTCCTGCGTCGCAACCGAGGCCGCGTTCCCAGGACCGATCCGAGTCACAGCCGCTGCCTCGCTACGCCCCACCCCCGTCAGGTTCTGAATGCCCCAACGTCGCGAAGTATCCACCTATCGCGCTATCGTGAGTTGACTGCGACACGTCCTCACGCGTGCCCCAGCCAAAGTATCGGTGTCACCCCCCCCGCCCCGTCCCACGCTCACATCGGAATGGCGACGTTGGGCGCCGACCACGATCCCACACGCCGACGATGCCAGAGGACACCGACGTGCGCGGCGTTGTCACCTGGGACACTTGTCGCGTCCCCTGACTACAATGGGGGGGATAGCCTTCATCGCACGGTACGCCTTGATCATCTCGGGGGTTACGTCCCACGGAAAGCAAAGTGGTCTCAATCCGCGCGGACGTTCGTTGGCGCTTGAGCCTCGACAACTACGCTTGTCACTCATGATGTGATACGGACACGCATAATTCTTGTTGAGGGCCTTGTACATCGCTATCGACCAACGGCGCCCGAGTTGCCCAGCTCATGCAGACCATTTCAGCGTCTCGATCCTGTATGGGTTACTGGCCGTTGGCCGACCGGCCCTGGTCAGCGTCCCGTCAGGCTATCCTTTGGTCGAGTGCGACCTGGACCTTTGCAGCGTTGCAGTCTCCCGCATTGCCACTATCGTTACTATGCTGTTGACGATAGACCGTTTGCTTGCAAAACAGACTGATGGTGCGTTTATGGATGTTCTGGAGTGCGCGGTAGCGGAATTGGACGCGTTGAAGGCCTGTGCGATTGAGAGCGACGAATTGTTCGAGCATTACGTTTTGACGGAAGCACAAAGGATCATCATAATTGAGGTGCTCTCTCATCCACGTTCAGGCATGCGCTCGACACGGGAAGTGCGAGCGGCACTGAGGATCGTTTCGCTTGCAGACATTGTGGATGGCATGCCCCCGTCCGATAAATAGCGGCTGTCAATCGTGCAGCGCCAAAATTGAATTCCAGGGTGCCACGACGACAAGCCATGACGGGTGGCGGACTGACGCCCTGACAGCGTTTCCCGCCACCAACTTTGCCACGGCTCCGGGCTGGAAAACTGAAACGGTGTCACGGGACGCCACGGCAACGATGACAGTGGGTCACCTGAAACACTGGTCAC
>JANMXI010000053.1:0-14321 GCA_031394735.1 Pseudomonadota bacterium
GTTGAGTGGAGGGACGTCGCGCAGAAATTATAAGCCGTGCAGAATAACTGGTCCGGTTGGCCATTGTTCAGCAGCGGCGGCGTGTCCTGTTTTGTTTGTTCGTTATTGTAAGTGTATTGAATTTCCAGCGAATCAATGGGCGTATACAGGAGGGTGACGCCGTAGGTCTTGTAGTCCTCACGGCCCTCATCGCTGCCGGTGTTGACATTCTGATAGTAGCCTTTCCGTTGCTGATGTGTGCCAACACTCAATTTCGCCGCCAGCTTGTCAACGATCGGGACGTTGAGGATGCCTTCGACATCGTAGGTTTTGTAGTCACCGAGTCCTGCACGTATCTTTCCGCCAAACTTACCAGTGGGCTTGGAACGCGACACATTGATGACGCCGCCGATGGTGTTGCGTCCAAACAGGGTACCCTGCGGACCCCGCAGAACTTCAATATTGGCGATATCGAAGCTCTTCAGAATTCCGCCGGTGTTGGAACCAATGAACACGCCGTCGATCACCACGCCGATGGCGGGGTCGAAGCTCTTTTCAACATCGGAAACGCCAATGCCGCGGATGGTGATTGCCGCAACGCCACCAGGGCCCTGCGAGGTGTCGTCGATCACCAAGTTCGGCGACATGCTGGCAAGATCCTTAATGTCGCGGGCAAAACTGCGTTCCACCTCGGTTTGGCTCAACGCACTCATTGCGATGGGCACGTCCTGCATCTTCTCTGAGCGTTTACGCGCGGTAACGACAACTTCCTCGAGCGCCTGATCGTCAGCCCAGACGAGCCCGGCTTCTCCGGTGCCCAAAATCCCGACGACGATGGCAGCTGTCAGCGCACGCCGTTGCCCATTCTTGCTTCTCATTGGCATGTCCCCCTTCATAAATTTATTCGACGATCAAGGCGTTACTTGCACCGCCAGCGCAACCGGTGATCACAGTAAAACCAAACTCCCGTGGCAGACAATAATATTCTTGTTGTCAGCTAGCAAGTATAATAATGGTTGGATACTCAAAAATTATCAAACGGCGTCCAAAATTGATCATGTACAGCGGCGACAGCCGCGCCCGCCGGAAACGGCCCGCCTAAGCGGGTCAAACCCTCTTTCCAAACATCATCGATTCGCGTCCCAGCGCGCGCGGACCGAGGCGCCATCCACGCCCGATCAGCGTTCGATTGCCGCCCGCACCCGCGGCAGAACATGCCTTGCCATGTAATCGATACGCCGCTGACCGGACGCGACTGGTTCGCCCGGGAATTGCGCCCAGAAGTGCACATCTTTGATCTCGGGAAACTCGTTCAGCATAGCGGTGAGATTATCGACGGCCTCATCGGCGGTCCACAATTGATAGAGGCCTTGGGAGATCGCGGCCGCAGCGTCCGGAAACAACGGCACGCTCCCGGGCGGACCGAAAGCGCCCCATTTGATGTATTCGTTGCTTTGATACAGCGCGTGCGGACCGATCCGCGAGGCCTCCCGTTCCGGATCATCGGACACGGCCGCCCAATTCCCTGCATAAATCGCGCCCTGCTCCCGCGGTTTTCCGCAATTCGCCAATGCCTGCACATAGACGTCCTGGCCGATCCCGCCGGTCGACAAAAAGCCGTCGGCGATGCGGGCTGCGCGTTCGATCGCGGGCGGCGCCATGCCGCCCAGCAGCAAGCGCGGGGTGTGCTCAGGCTTCGGCAGAACGCGAACATCGCCATATTGGAAACGCTTGCCGTTGAAGGACAGCGGCTCACCGGCCCAGGCACGTCGGATGATCGTGAACGCTTCTTCCACGAGACTCGGCCTCTGCTTCAATTCGCGGCCGAACGCGACGAATTCGCGCTCCTTGTAGCCGATGCCGACACCCAAATCGAAGCGCCCACCGGTCAGCAGCGACAACGTCGCCGCATCTTCGGCCACCCGCACAGGATTGTGCAGCGGCAGCACGATGAGATTCGTTCCGATGCGCATCGATTTTGTACGCGCCCCGATCGAGCCTGCGATCACCAGCGGACTCGGCGTGTAGCCGTCGTCGCAAAAGTGATGCTCCGTCAGCCAAACCGAATTGAATCCCAAGCGCTCCGCTTCGACGATCTGCTCCAGCACTTGCGCATAGAGGGTCTCGAACGGTATCGCCCAGGGGGCCGGATTTCGAAAATCGTACCAAAGTCCGAAGTTGACGCGTCGAGTCATGCGGCTCCCCTGCGAGTCGGCTAGCGGATGTCGTTCAAGAACTTCAGCAAGGCTTCCCGGTATTTCGCCGGAACCTCCAGGAACGGAGCATGGCCGCATTCCGCGAATTCAACCAGCTGACCATGCCTGGCATGCTTGGCCGCGAAGCGGCCGATCGCAGGCTCGACGAAAACGTCCTTACCGCCGACGATGGACAGCAGCGGCACATCCAGGGCGGCCAGAATGGCGCGCTGATCCATCGACTCGAGGCTCAGCAGCGCCTCATCGGCAACAGGCGATGTCTGCATGAATATCGACCACATCCAGCGCTCCACATCGGCGCTTTGCGGCACGGCACAGATCACCTTGGTCAGCCCGGCGAAAAAATTGGTGCGATCCTCGCGCGCGGCCGCGATCGTCGCGGTCACGCTTCCCGGCTCGCCGCCGTACTGAAAATCCCGCGATTTCACGTAGCGCGGCGAGGCACCGCCCGTCAACACCACGCCGACGCAATCTCTCCCGAGCTGCGAGGCGGCCGATACGGCCACGGCGCCGCCGAGCGACCAGCCATTGACGACCACATCCTTGAGTCCCAGATGCTGCAACAGCTTCACGACGTCGGTGCCGGAGGAGTCGACGCTGGCCGTGCGAAAGTCCTTGTCGGACATACCGCAGCCGCGCTGGTCGAAACTCACGACGGCGTGCCCTTTCGCCTGCAGCGCGGACAACGTCGTATCCCAAACACGGCAGCTCATGCCCCAGCCGTGAATCAGCACGACCGGCGTCTTGGCGCCTGGATGGTGCTCAAAATAGATTTTGCGATCGCCTTCGACTGCGAGGTGGCCCATGTTTCGTTTCTCCTTATCTGTTCTGTTATTTGGGCACCGGCGGCGGCGTCATCACGGCGCCCGGGATCGGATTGAAATAATGGATCACGACGCCGCGATGCGCGATCTTCCAGACGCTCTTACGACGGACGAATCGGTCGGTGTACGTGGCGCTGATCATCTGCACGCTGTTGTCGCGCAACGCCCCCATGCAATCTACGTCGCAGACGCCGTCCGCCGTGTCCGGATCGATGAATTCGACCTTGAGGTTGCTGGTCAGATGGTGCGATTCGCGCCACACAGGCCACAGCACTTCTTTCACGGCGCGCTGAATGCCCGCGTGGCCTTCGAACCTGCCGAACGGCGGACCGATGTCCCAGACGCAATCTTCCCACCAAATGGAAAGAAAGCGGTCGAAATTCAGCGAATCGAAACCGCGGCAATAGTCCGTCACCAGATCGCGCATCACGTTGCGGCTTTCGAGTTCGTCGATGCGGCATAGCAGAGATTCCATAACGGCCTGTGGCTGTGTCATCGAAAACTCCTGGATGAAGACCAATGTTGCGTCGGTGCCTAGCGAATGTAGATGCTAGATGCCGCCGGCATGTCCCGCGAGCACGCTCGCAAGTCGGGCCTGGGCCGCCTCGATGTTCGGCGGAAGGTGATACGTGGGCCAAGGACCGGTCGCGGCCCGGCGCGAACGCAGCACCTCTTTCGCGACGGTGATCTTGTGCACCTCGGTCGGTCCGTCGACAATCCCCATCTCCGGCACGCTCGCCCACATCGACATCAGCGCGGTCTCATTCGACATGCCAAGCGACCCATGCAGGTGCAACGCCCGGTAGACGACGTCCTTAAGTACTCCCGGCATCGCAGCCTTGATCGCGGAGATCTCGCGTCGCACCTCGCGCGTGTAAGCCTTGTGCTTGTCCAGCAGCCAGGCGGCATACAAAACGTGCAACCGGAATTGCGTAATCTGCGTGTAGGAGTCGGCGATCTTTTCCTGGGTCATCTGCTTCTGCGACAACAGTTCGCCCTTGGTGGTGCGGCTCAGGGCGCGTTCGCACATCATGTCGAGCGCCTTGTTCAAAACGCCCACGGTGCGCATCGCGTGATGAATACGGCCGCCGCCCAACCGCGACTGCGCGATCTCGAATCCCTGGCCCGGAGAGCCGAGGATGTTCGTTCGCGGCACGCGGCAGTTCGTAAATCTCAGGTAGCCGTGAACACCGGTACCGATCTCTTCGCGGATGCCGACCGCGACGTTGCGAAGCACCTCGAGTCCGGGACGATCGCGCTCGACAATCAGGAGCGACGCGCCCTGGTGGATCGGCACCGACGGATCGGTGACGGCAACGACGAGCAGAAACGCGGCGAAATCGGCATGCGAAGCAAACCATTTCTCGCCGTTGATGACCCACTCATCGCCGACGAGTTCGGCCCGGCAATTAAAATGCGACGGATCGGATCCACCCTGCTGTTCCGTCATCACAAATGCGGAGGCGATCTCGCCATCGAGCAGCGGCTGAAGAAAGGCCGACTTCTGCGCGGCGGTGCCGAAGCGGGCCAGAATTTCCGCGTTTCCGGTATCCGGCGCCTGTGTGCCGAAAACGGTGGGCGCAAAACGGCTGCGACCGAGGATTTCGTTCATGAGACCCAACTTGACCTGGCCGAAACCCTTGCCGCCGAGTTCAGGCCCCAAGTGGCAGGCCCAAAGGCCCCGCTCCTTGACGATGCGCTTCAGCGGCGCCATCGCCGCCTTCGGACCCGGCAGGCTCGGATTGAAAGGGTCGGCCGGCTCTCTGAACACGAGATCGAGGGGTTCGACCTGTTCGCGCACGAAAGCGCTCATCCAGTCGAGCTGCTCGGAGAAAGCCGGATCGGTTTCGAAATCCCACGCCATGCTGGTGCCACCGCATTATTATTAAAGACAGCGAATGCGCACACCGCGACCGGCTCGGACCAGCAGATTCGCAACTCGCAGTAGGAACGTGTCGAGTATAAGTTGATACTTGCTAGTCGACAACAAGAATATTATTGTCGTACGTCGACGCTGGGCGGCGGCGTCTCGGCCAACATCGTCTCACCGCAAAATCATCAAGGATCATCAGCATGAGCAGGCGCTGGATCATCCCCGGCAGGTCACGTGGAACCAGGCTTGCGATGTGCGCATGTTGAGCTCGCTCGCGCGATGGATGCATGACGAGCTCGGACTCAACGACGCTCATATTGCGCAGCGGCTGTCGGGCGGCAATTCCAACGTTACCGAGTTGCTGCGTCACTCGGGCGGCACGCTGATCGTGCGGCGTGCCCCGACCAACGCCATCTCTGACAGCGCCAGCAAAGGGATTGCGCGTGAATATCAGATGCTGAATGCACTGAAGGGCCGCGCACCAGTTCCCGATGTGATCGGGTTTTGCGCCGACCCGGGCATTCTCGGCGGTCCGTTCATCGTGATGCAGTGCATCGATGGTGTGTCGATCACGACGACGCTGCCGGACCTTTACGCCGACACGGACGCAACGCTGAACACCATTGGCGAGGAACTCATCGACGCGCTAGCGGCAATCCACAACGTCGACTGGCAGGCGCTGCCGCTGAACCGTCCAGCGCCCCCGCCCGGCTACCTCAAGCTGCAGATTGAGCGGTGGATGAAGATACGCGGCTCGGCGCCATTGCGCGATCTGCCGCTGATGCAGGCGGTGGGCGCCGCACTGCTGCGCCAGCTACCCCTGCCGCCGCGCAGCAGCATCATTCACGGTGATTTCCACCTCGACAACACCCTGTTCGCGCGCGATCAACCCCGGCTTGCGGCGGTCATCGACTGGGAACTTGCGAGCCTCGGCGATCCGCTGGCGGATCTTGGACTCGCACTGGCGTTCTGGGGGCCCCGCCGCGTCGAGCGGCCTGGGTTCGCATTCGTGCAAGCCGTTTCGCAGCGCCCGGGCCTCGTGTCCAGAACCGACCTGGCCGCGCGCTGGTCGCGGGCGACCGGCATCGATGCCGAATCGCAGCAGTTCTACTGCGCCTATGCGCTGTGGCGGCTTGCTGCGATCGTCGAGGGAGCCCATGAGCTGCAGGTGCAAGGCCGCGTCGATTCCGAGTACGCGCGCGGTCTTGCCTATGATGTGCCGCGGCTGCTCGAGGAAGCGGCCGTGCTGATCGACCTGGCGTGATGGGAGCAATCACGATGAAATCGACAATGATGCCGATGCCGCTGTCGACGCAAATGATCCTGCGGCACGGCGCCAGAATTCACGGCGATTCGGAAATTTCCACGTTCGATGGGCGCGAATTTTCCAGCAGAACGTTCCGGCAACTGCTGCCGCGTATCGAATCGCTCGCCGCCGCGTTGGCGGCGCTCGGCGTGCACGCGGGCGCGCGCGTCGCGTCACTGTGCTGGAACCATCAGCAGCATCTGGAAGCTTACTTCGCGGTGCCCAGCATGGGCGCCGTGCTGCACACGCTGAACCTTCGGCTCTTCTCACATCAGCTGGTGCAAATCGTCAATCACGCCGAAGACAAGGTGCTGATCGCGGACCGGTCGTTGTGGCCGCTGGTCAGGGAACTGCTAGCGCACTGCCCGACGATTGCAGCGGTGCTATTCGTCGACGGCGTACCAGCCGACTACGCCGGGCCTACCGTATACGACTATGAAGAGCTGCTGGCCGCCCACAACACAGCCTTCGAATGGCCCGACTTGGACGAGAACGCCGCGGCCGTGATCTGTTATACGACAGGCACGACGGGCAATCCGAAGGGCGTTGCCTACAGTCACCGCACGATATTCCTGCATTCGCTCGGGACGCTCGGCGTGGATACTTTTGGAATCAACCAAACCGACCGGATATTGCTGCTGCCCTCGATGTTTCACGCCAATGCCTGGGGTCTGCCTTTCTCGGCTTGGTTCTCCGGCGCGGATCTGCTGCTGCCCGGCGCGCATACCAAGGCAACAGATATCCGGGCAATCGTCATGCTCAAGAAGCCGACGTTCACGGCCATGGTGCCGACACTGATCAATGACCTGTTGCAGTCGGACCGCTTGGAGCCGATCGACATGTCCTCATTCCGCGTATTAGTTTCGGGTGGCTCGGCCGTGTCTCCGGCGTTGATCCGCGCGGTTTGGGAACGCTGGGCTGTGCCGGTGCTGCAAGGCTGGGGCATGACGGAAACGAGCCCCATGTGCGTCATATCCATTCCGCCGCGCGACTGCCCGCTGGAGCAGCGCTTCCACTATCGGGCAAAGAGCGGGCGGCCGGTCCCAGGCGTCGAGGTGCGGTTGCGCGACGCCGCGGGCGCTGCGGTTCCGGAGGATGGCATCGCCACCGGCGAGCTGCAGCTGCGCGGTCCCTGGATCACCGGTCGCTATTTCAAGAACGCGTCGCCGGAATCGTTCACGGTTGACGGTTGGCTGCGCACGGGTGACGCTGGCAACATCGATGCCCGCGGTTATGTGCAGATCACCGATCGGCTGAAAGACGTGATCAAGTCCGGCGGTGAGTGGATTTCATCGGTGGAGCTTGAAAGCACGCTGATGCAGCATGCAAGCGTGTTCGAAGCCGCCGTCATCGGCATCCCGGATCCGCGTTGGGAGGAACGCCCGCTGGTTCTGCTCGTGCCGCGGCCCAACCACTCGGTCAACGCGGCGGAGCTGCGCGGATTCCTCGTCGACAAGGTCGCGCGATTCTGGCTGCCGGAAAACTGGGCGTTCCTGTCGTCGCTTCCGAAGACGAGCGTCGGGAAGATCGACAAGGCGGCGCTGCGCCGGCTGCACGCGAACGGCGAAATCGTCGTAGTACAGCTGCGCGAACGCGGCTGACAATCAGGCTCAGCCGAACACTCCGAGTTCACGAATCCGTTCGAATTCCGCGTCGGAATACCCGGCCTCGGCGAGCAGTTCGCGGGCGTCCGATCCCGGTGGCCGCGGTGCACGGGGCTGCGCCGGCGCCGAGCGGCTGAATCTGGGGGCCGGGGCGTTCTGCACGATCCCGCCGACATTGATGAACGACTTGCGCGCAATGTTGTGTGGATGGGAAGCGGCCTCGTTCATGCCGAGCACCGGCGTCAGGCAGGCATCGACCCCGTCAAACATCGCCTCGAGTTCCGCGCGCGTGAACCGGCGGATCGCCTCCGCCATCTTCACCTTTAGCGCTGGCCAAATCGTCAGCACGCGCTGCCCGTAGCTCGAACGGTCGCCGTACCCTTCCCCGGCGGAAAACTCTTCCGCCGAAAGACCGAGCTTGTGCAGTAACCGCGCATGAAATTGCGGCTCGATCGCTCCGACCGCCACCCATTTTCCGTCCTGGGTCTGATAAGTGTCGTAGAAATGCGCACCGCCGGCCAAGAAATTCGTGCCTGTCTCATCGCGCCACAGCCCGGCACTTTGCAGTCCGATATAGGCGGCCATGAACGCCAGCACGCCGTCGACCATTGTGGCATCCACGACCTGGCCTTTGCCGGAACGCTCCCGCTCGAACAGCGCGCACATCACCCCATAGGCGAGGAGCATGCCGCCAGCGCCAAAATCGGCGACCGCATTCAAAGGAACGACAGGCTTGCCGCCGGGAATTCCGATCTGGTGCAGGATGCCGGTCAGGGACAGATAGTTGATGTCGTGCCCCGCGACCTTGGCGAGCGGACCGTCCTGACCCCAGCCGGTGATGCGGCCGTACACGAGCCCCGGGTTATCGCGGGCACAGGCCTCCGGCCCGAATCCGAGGCGTTCGGCGACGCCCGGCCGGAAGCCTTCGATCAGCACGTCGCTGCACTTGATCAGCCGCATCAGCACTTTCATAGCGTCGGAGCGCTTCAAATCCAGCACGATCGATCGGCGGCTGCGCAGGCTTGGATCCGTCGGCGCCTCAGTGGACCGGCCCGGTGTGGGGCGCTCCACGCGGACCACGTCGGCTCCCATGTCCGCGAGCATCATGCCGACGAAAGGACCCGGTCCAATGCTCGCGATTTCAATAACTCGAATGCCGCGCAAAGGACCGGAGCCTGCTTCGGCGTTCTGACTCATGGACGCAACAGGGTGAGAAAATTGGCCTTCAGCTGCGCAAACATCGCCTCGGGCGACAACTCCGGACATACCAACCATTGATAAATGATGCCCGCCATCGAGGCGCAGTACTGCTCCGCGACGCGCGCCGGATCCGCGGCGGCATTTACCTGGCCAGCCTTCTGGCCCTCGAGAATCCACGCGGCCGCGTCGCGGCGCTGCGCGCGATGCACGCTGGAAAGGTTCGATTGGTAGTTCTTGCCGGGATCGATGCTCAGGAACCACAGCAGGTACATCGCGCGGACCTCGTCCGGCCGGTCATGAATAAACTCATTCGCAGCGTCCGTCGCAGCCACCAGGGCATCCGCCCCGATACGCGAGCCAACCGCCGATTGCATGCGCGTCAACCAATCGGCACTCGCAACTTTCAACAGGTGTGCAAACAAGCCTGCCTTTGAGCCGAAGCGGTGCGTCGCAAGGCCCCGGCTGTAACCGGCCCGCAAACCCACTTCCTGCAAGGTCGTGTTCTGAATGCCGGTTTTGACGAGCAGGTCGATCGCGGCTTCCATCAGCTTCTGCTCGGACAGCCCAGTGCGCTCGGTCTGGCGGATTCGAGTGGTTTTGGGCGCGCGCGCGGTTTTAGTTTTTCGCGGTCGTGCTAACATCTGCCAACGATAAAGGACTTGTTATCCACAAACAAGTTTTTAGCCCTTCCCGAAGGGTGATATAAACGGCGACTCTGGTTTTCAGTATTGCTGATTTGGACACCGGCTTCAATCAAACGGCCGCGCCAAGACGGTCCTCGCTGCCGGCAATTCGAGCATGCTAGAATTCTTGTTAGACGACAACAAGAACTAATCAGCGGCCGACGGCAAGGCTTTGCGAAGGGGAACAAGCATGTCATTTGCTCGTGCGTCATTCATGCAACTCACGCTCGTGTTCGCAGGGCCGCTGCTCGCGCAAACACCGCTGTTAACGCCCCTCTACAGTGACGCCCAAGCGGCCAACGGCAAACAAAGCTACGACAAATACTGCGCCGAGTGCCACCACGTGACACTCAAAGGGACCGGACATGGACCCGAACTCGCAGGACCCAATTTCCTGGCCAAGTGGGGCGAGAAGACCGCAGCCGAGCTATTCAACGAGATCAGCACGCGCATGCCGGCGGCCGCGCCGCACTCCTTGCCGGAAGCGATGTATGTCGACATCACGGCACACGTGCTGCGTGTCAACGGTGCTGCAGCCGGCGACCAGGAACTGCATACGGATTCCGCCGTCGTGATCGGCAGCGCGATACTGGGCAGCAAATGGGATCCGGCCGCCGCCAAAGCCGCGCACGGGTCTGCCGCCACGAAATGGGAAACCTGGCACGGCGCCGGCAGCATCGCCGGCGCTGCGGAGCGCGCCGCGGGCTTCACGAACCGCGAAGTCGGCAACTACGTCCCGGTCACCGACGAGATGCTGCGCAATCCGCCGCCCGGGGACTGGCTGAACTGGCGCCGGACGTCCAATGGCCAGGGCTACAGCCCGCTGCAGCAGATCAACCGGCAAAATGTGAAGACGCTGAAGCTCGCGTGGGCCCTGACCATGAGCGAAGGCAGCAACCAGGTCACGCCGCTGGTTCACGACGGCGTCATGTACCTGACCCATCCGGGCAACGTCATTCAAGCGGTGGACGCGGCGACGGGCGATCTGATCTGGGAATTCGCCTATCCGTTTCCGCCGGACTCGAAGACTCTCGGTGGCCCGACGCGCAATATCGCCATCTACAAGGACAAGTTGTTCCTGTCGACCTATGACGCAGCGATCGTAGCGCTGGACGCGCGCACCGGAAAGCAGCTCTGGCGAACGGTCAAAGCCGACTACAAGAAGGGATTCACGCACACCGCCGGCCCGCAGATCGCCGACGGCGTCGTGATCAGCGGCATCAACGGCTGTGAACGTTTCAAAAAGGAAGGCTGCTTCATCACCGGCCATGACCCGGATACCGGCCGCGAGCTGTGGCGCACCTCCACGATCGCACTGCCCGGCGATCCGAATGACGCAAGCTGGGGCAAGATGCCGCCGGCCCTGCGGGCCGGCGGCGATTCGTGGATCGCGGGCAGCTACGACCCCGAACTCAAACTGTTTTTCATCGGCACCGCGCAAGCAAAGCCGTGGGTGGCCGCGAGCCGCGGCATGTCGCCATTGGATGCCGCGCTGTATACGGACTCGACACTGGCGCTGGACCCGAAGACGGGCAAGATCGTCTGGTACTACCAGCACGTCGCGGGCGAAACACTGGATATGGACACCGTATTTGAACGCGTATTGGTGGACTTGGACGGCCGGCGGTTGCTCTATACGATCGGCAAGGACGGGATTTTGTGGAAGCTTGACCGCCGCAACGGCAAGTTCGTCGATTTCACCGAAACGGTGTTTCAAAACATGTTCGAGCCGCTCGACAAGACAACCGGCAAGCTCAAATATCGTCAGGACATCATCGACGCGAAGATCGGCGATCCGGTCTCCGTGTGCCCGAGCATCTATGGCGGCCACAACTGGCAGGCAACCGCCTATAGCCCGGAAACTTCGTCGCTGATCATTCCGCTGCACCAGCTGTGCGTCGACATGGTAGGGCGCGAAGTGAAGATGGTCGAAGGCTATGGCGGCTACGGCGGGGATTCGCGCGTCTATGAGATGCCCGGGGTCAATGGCATGCTCGGCAAATTAAGCTCCTATGATCTGCGCACGATGAAGGAGCGCTGGTCCCACAAGCAGCGCGCGATGTTCATGACCGCGGCATTGACGACCGCCGGGGGCCTCGCGTTCATCGGCGATGTCGACCGCTATTTCAAAGCCTTCGACGTGAACACCGGCAAACAGCTGTGGCAGACGCGTCTCGGCGCGGCGCCGCACGGCTATCCGATCACCTACAGCGTCAAAGGCAGGCAATACATCGCCGTGACGTCAGGCATGGGCGTTTTCAAATTGATGACCGCGCGGCAAAGTCCGGATATCTACCAGCCGCAGGGCGGCAATCAAATCTATGTTTTCGAGTTGCCCGATTGATGCAATCAACAGCGAAGAAGGACGATCATGAAGCCAATCATTCAACCTCGTTTTCGAATTCTCGCCATTGCATTGCTGCTGGCAACAGGCCTCGTCCACACGCAGATGGCCCACGCCGACTCGGCCGGTGGACGAGACAAGGACGCGATCGCTGACCTCATTCAATGTTATGCGCGCGGCACCGATGCAATCGGCGACGCCACGACCAACGCCGATCCGCTGTCCAAGGGAATCAGCATTTACACACCGTGCTTCGCTCCAGATGCGGAATTCCGCGCCTGGTTCCCGCAACAACCCTTCAATGCCCAAACCTTCCCCAATCCGAAGGCGTTTCCGGACACCGCCCCGCAGCCCGTCTATGGCGCCTCCGCGTGGGCCAACTTCGTCAACGGCGTCTTTCGAGACAAAGGCTACACTTTCACGCAGCACATGCTGAGCAATATCCGGGTTACCGTCGACGGGAACCGCGGCACGGTAACTGCGTACCTGAACGCAATACACGTGCGATCGGGTTCAACGGTCGGCGGCGTCTCGCGATGCGTGGCGGTGGCTAACGGTACTTATTCGGGCGAGGTCAAAAAGATTGAGGGTCAGTGGAAGCTCACCAAACTGTATCTCACGCTGATCACTTTCAATCCGATATTCCAAAGCGGCGAAGGGTGCTGAGCGCGAATGGCGGCTCGATCGACGGCGCTCCAATCCAGTAGACGACCGTAGCCGTTTCCTGCATCAGTACGATGCGGACGAACCGAAACTTCGCCAGTGTGATCGAGTCAACCGCTGTAGTCCGCAAAAATTCAATCAGACTGCAACTGGCATCAAGAAGTATTCATGATGCAAACCGGCAAGAATAGACCGGGCACCGACCGCATAGGTTTCGTTGCGCCGATGTCGTGTTTTCGCATTCGGACAGGCAGCAAAGCCGAACGGCGGATCCGGGACCCCGGGACCCAGCGACATATGCGGACGTGCACCATTGTAATGCGGCACCCATGACCTCAGCAGTGAGCGCAAATGCGATTCCGACAGAGGTATCAGCCAGTCCAGGCATTCGCGGCGAATGGAGCCGATCAGCCGCTCGCAAATGGCATTCGCCTTCGGACTTCGGGGCGGGGATTTGAGGACCGTGACCCCGAGCTTTGCGATCGAATCGTCCAAATGTTGGGCGAAAATGCTGTCTCGATCATGGAGCAGGTACTCATACACCCCATCGGGACCAATAGCCTCTCGGAGCTGCTGCAATGTCCATGCGGCCGTCGGATGAGCGGTGACGTTATAGTGAATCAGGCGCCGGCTCCCGTGCTCGACGACTACGAACACATACAATAGTCGAAACGTGGCCGTGACCGCGACGAGGAAATCACATGCTACGAGTCCCTTGGCGTGCAACCGAAGAAAGGTCGACCAGCGCAGATCCCCTCGAGGCCGCCCGGTGGGGCCTTTCGGTAGATATTTGTTCACCGTTCGAGGCGAGACCCGGATATCGAGCTTCAAGAACAACTCGTTGGCGATTCGTTCCTCGCCCCAAGAGGGGTTTTCAAGGTGCATCCGGCGGATGAGCGCTTGAACCTCGCGCGGGATCGGCGGCCGGCCTGGTCTGGATTTTAACCGCCAGAATAGCTTCCACCCCGCCCGGTGCCAGCGGATCATCGTCTCGGGCTTCACCACCACGAGTGCATCTCGCCAGTCAAAGAACTTCGAGAGAATCACCAGCGATACGCGGGTGATCGAGTCGACTCGCCGCGGCTTTAATCCCCGCTCTTGGTAGAGGGCCAACTGGCGCCGCAGCACCAGAATCTCGGCCGCCGACGCCCGACGTTGACGGAACAGCAGAACCGTCAGCTCAACCAGGTCGGCCAGCAGCCGAAGCAGCATTTGAAACAACGCGGTCACCGAACGATCATGCCATATCGGTTTTGAGACCGGCGAATCCAACAATCGAGTTTTTGCGGATCACAGGATCAGACAGTGCGTAACGCGCATGGACTGTGACAGGCGAGTCCAACGTCAGCTTTAAGTCGATCGAATCGGGACACTGGGGTTGCCTTTTTCGGTCGCGTTCAGAACAGTCAACTTCATCGGTTCGTATCGACTTTGCGAGGCGAGTAGAAGTTGAGTCAGGGTCGTATTGACAGTTTGCGCCAATCGATACTTGGCAGTCCGCGGCGTAGGATTGATGCACGTCTCGATAAAATCGAGGCGCGTACCATCAACAACAATCCGGTGACTAGTTGCGGAAAAGGTGTCCACCAAAGTGTCCACCAGCAACTAGAAAGTGTTGAGGAAACACTC
>JANMXI010000054.1:0-2322 GCA_031394735.1 Pseudomonadota bacterium
GCTTCGGGGGTCTTTCGATACATCGTCATTCCATGTTCCTTCATTCGCGGCCTCAGGTCGAGGCCAGTCCAGACGCGCCATCGTTGACCGGCAGGCCGCCCACAACGACACCGAGCGGGCTGAGGCCGCCGTTGGGCTCGATCCTGAAGCTCGCCACGTCGCCGGCGCCGCGCAGCAGCAGGAACAGGAAGCGGCCGTCGGCGCTCAGGCTCAGGTCCACCGGCTGGCTGGTCGCGCCAGTCGAGGCCGCGGCACCGGACACCAGCGTCAGCGCACCTGAAGGGCAATGCGGTAGCTCGAGATCGTGCCGCTGCCGAAGTTGGCCGTGAACGCGTGGTTCTGGGCGTGGGTGACGACAACCCAGCAGGTGTCGGTCTGCGCGTTTACGACCGAACCCGAAATCAAATTTATGCGGGCATCGGTGAACGATTGGTACGTCGAGGCAGCGGACCGACTGGGCAACGCGTTGAACGACTCGACGACGACCACCTTGCCATCGTTGCGAAACGCAAGGCTGAACGGGCGCACGCCGAACGAGGCATTCGCGACCGGCAGAGTGCTCGCGCGGCCGTCCGCGCCGACGGTGAATCCGTCGATGGCATGCATCGGCGTCTGCAACACGTTGGTGGTCTTGTGCGGCACCAGAAGGATCCGGCCGTCGGGGCTGAAGTCGACGCTGCCCGGCACCGCGATGGCCAAGCTCAGGAGTCGGAACGAGTCCGACAGTTCGGTGAGCCTGCCGTCGGCCGCGATGCGGAAGCCGCGGATGCCGTTGCCTGCCACCGAGCCGTTGAGCACGTACAGCAGATTGCCGTTCAGCGTCAAGCTGACCGGCTGGTCGGTGGTGTCTCAGTTCGATGTGTAACAGTCGATTGGGGCGATGAGTACGGCTGCTGTACTCATCACCAATAAAAAAGGCCCGCCGGAGCGGGCCTTGGGCGGTTGTGGCCTGCTACGCGGCCTTGCGCATTTGCTCATCCGGCAATTTCTTGGTCGCAACCTTTGCTTGGGCTGCGGCCACTTTCGCCTTAGCCTGCTCTGCTTCCAGAATCTCTTTGAGGGCGTTGGGCACAAATCGAGACATCACGTCTCTCATTAGCGGTTGATAGCCAACCTTATGGAAATGCGCGATGAGCTTGTATTGGTTGATGAGTTGCTTGGGTAGGCGGATAGAGATCGACTGAAGTTCAAGCGCGTCGTCAAGCGCCGACTCGTGATCCTGATCGGCCACGCCAACATGCTCTTCGTCGGCTCCTAGCGCGCGACTGTCCCATGCCTCGGTCGTGTCCTTGATCCTTGCCATGTCATTCTCTCCTTGTGTGATCGGCCAGTTAGCCGTGTCGCTTGTAGATCCTCGTCTCCTCTTCGTTGGGATCGTAAGCGGTCTTGAGTTCAACGATGTTTCCCTTTTGTATGTACACAACTTTCAGGCTCCTGCCTTTGTTCGTACAAGCAACAAACCAAAGTGTTGGCGGATTTGTCTTTGTCAATGCCCGATTGTCAACTAGCAAGCGCCCATGCCGGTTTCTGAAGCATTGTTCAACCTCCGCTCGCGTGACGATGTGCTGTTCGACCAGCTTTTTCAGCACGCCATCGGAAATTTTCAGGTTTTCCATTAGTTCATTGTATATACGTTATCGGATTTCGTCTCACGCACTGTAGGGTGCATCCCCAATGTGTTGTCAGATGGGCTACCGATCAGCCAGCCAGCGCCGCGATTTCTTCGAGCGACCATACGTGATCGCTGACGCCAGCAGCCATCGCAGGCGTCAAACGCAAAGTCTTGTGGATGCGTGCGAAGTTGTAGTGCATGAAGTGCAGCGACACCGCATGCTCCAGGTTCTCGACCTTCTTTGAGAACCCGTTCGTCAGCCGCGTGAACCGGCGCATGCCCATGCGCATGGTCAGGTTCTGGCGCTCCGCATAGCTTGTCGAAATCTTCGCCAGCTCGGGATTGCCAACGATCACGCGCTTCTCAGCGCCGACGAACTCGGCCGGGCTGTAGCGGCGCTGATCGCCCTGCGGCTGCGCGCCGTAAACGGATCGCGTTCTGCGCGGTGACGACCGATCGCTCAATGCTGCCGGCGGGGCGCTCCGGCCGCGTCAACGAATGTTCGGTATCGCACAGATGCCGCGCTACCGGCTGCCAACACTGTGAGCCTGAGCACGCACGGGTTGGCAGACATGTTTGCGACAAGCACCCAATTCATCCAAGACTTGACACCTGTGCAGAAGTGGCCGTGGGCGTTGACCGCACCTCCGGTCGCATCGAGCGAGGCCACCGGCTGGCAAGGCGCTTTGCTGCGCTGCTGGAGCGGCACC
>JANMXI010000055.1:0-7349 GCA_031394735.1 Pseudomonadota bacterium
TGATCCGCTTCGCGTCAAGAGGCCTCTTGCAGCCAATCCCGGTTTCTACAAAACCAATGCGCGAAATCAACCAGATCATCGACGACCTGGAGCTACGCCGGTTTGTTGGTCGAGTGGTCGTGACACCGGACTGATGGGATTTAGCCGCTATCGCAGTCGGGCCAGCCACGCGCCATCCGTCCGCTGCTCTTTGATCGCACACCATGCTTGACGCAAACCGCTTACTGAATTGGACGATCCCCGAGATACGTCAGACCTACACCGCGAAAGACACGATCCTGTACGCGTTAGGGATCGGCTTTGGCGGACGAGCCGATGATCGCGATGAATTGAAGTGCTTACGCGAGGTTTTTTCGCCGCTCGCTATGGAAACCCGTAGAAATTCAACAGGCGTTGTCGTTGGAAGAAAAACACCATGTCAAGACCGCTCGACGGAATTACGGTTCGTCTCGCTCGAACACGCGATCACTGCCCCACTTTGTACTCGCCAACTGGCCGATCTCGGTGCACGTGTCATCAAGGTCGAGCGGCCGGGCAGCGGGGACTTTCGTGTTGGCCGGTGGGTTGCCGTCCGGTGAGGCTGCTGGATGCTGGTAAACATCCAGCAGCACATTGAGGGAGAGCGCGTCAATTGGCGCTGGCCATCTCCTCCTCGTACAAGCGCCCGGGTGCGGCAGTGCATCGAGCACATCCGCGCCGTCGCCGACGATGGCACGTCGACCTTCACGATCTTGTTGATGCTCGACGCATCGATGTCCACATGGATCTTGCGCGCGTGCGGGCAGAAGTCGGAGACCTTGCCGGTCACCCGGTCGTCGAAACGCGCGCCGATATTGAGCACCACGTCGGCATGGTGCATGGCAAGGTTTCCAGAGTGCCATGCATGCCCAGCATTCCGAGGAAGCGGCGATCGGACGCAGGGAACGCGCCCAGACCCATCAGCGTCAGCGTGCTCCGCCCGGCAGCACCTGCTCGACCAAGCCTGCGCGGCTCAATTGCAGACGTCCGCCGTGGTGCCCTTAGACTCGAGGGTCGATGATCGCCACACTTTCCGCCGTCACGCGCGAACGACTGCGGCGCTTCATGCGCATCCTGCGCATGGCCGCGGTCATCGGTGCGGGCGTCGGTGCAGTCTTCGCCGGCGCGACTGCCGGACCGGGCGCTCGCTCGCTGCTCGTTTCCCTGCTGATCTCGATACCGATTGGTGTCATCGCCGCCCTGCTCACGAGTTCATGGATCGCCGGCATCGAGATCTTCCTGCTGCCTCGCGCTTCGATGCGATGGCTCGACGCGCTGCCATTCGCCGCGGTGCTTATCCTGAAGACGCTGGTCTACGGCGCGATCGCGGGGGCGGTCCTCGCCGGCCAGCCGGGAGAGCGCTTGTTGGGCGTCGTTACGGTCTATAACGCGCGCACCGGGCTGATTGCGGTTTGCCTCTCACTGGTGCCCGTTGCCGTCGTGGTGATGATGTTTCAGGCCGCGGGCCTGGTCGGCTACCGTACGTTCATGGCTCTTCTGCTTGGAAAGTATCGCCGGCCCTACGCCGAGCGACGCTTCTTCCTCTTCGTCGACGTGGTGGGCTCGACCGGCATCGCCGAGCGGCTCGGGGCGCTGGAGGCACATCGCTTCCTCGCCGCGGTGTTTTCGGCAGTCGCCGAACCGATCGAGCTGTGCCGCGGCGAAATCCACCAATACGTCGGTGACGAGATCGTCATCACCTGGGTCGAGGCCGACGGCGTTGCCGATGCGCGGGCGTTGCGCTGCTTCGTCGCGATGCGCGCGGCGGTCGCCGCGGACCCGAACCGCTTCGTCCAACGCTTTGGCGTGCAACCGGAGCTGCGCGCGGCCCTGCATCTGGGCGAGGTCATCGCCGGCGAGGTCGGCCAGGTGCGCCGTGCGATCGTCTTCCATGGCGACGTCATGAACACGACCGGGCGCCTCGAGCAGGCGACCCGCGAAGTCGGGTGCTTCTTCATCGCATCGGCGCAAGCGCTCGCCTCCGTTGGCTTGCCGCCCGAAATCCGTACCCACGACCTTGGCGCGCTGGCGCTGCGCGGACGAGTCGAGCCCATCCATGCGTTCTGCGTCGAACATTCGGATAGGAGCGCTTTGAAGAGCGCATGAATGCCGTGCGACGAGAAGAAGTTATTCGCTCTGGCGTACGGCTTCAAATCCGAACAAGTCGGGCGTTAGCCCAGTCGAGAGCTGAAGTCCACTTGTCGACGTTTCGAATTTCAGGTTTCGGACGGCTAACTTTGCTCGGCGGCGTATGTCAGCAACGGGCAACCAGCAGGCCGACGCCTTCGCAGGGACCATGCTCCACCGGCAACGCCAATGGGCCGGCATCGGGACCGTCAGCCGCGCCGAGCCGCTTCGATCACGGCGATGTCGATCTTTCTCATCTCCATCATGGCTTCGAACGTACGCTTGGCCGCCGCCCGATCGGGATCGGCGATCGCGGCCATCAGCGCGCGTGGTGTGATCTGCCACGACAGTCCCCACTTGTCCTTGCACCAGCCGCATGCGCTTTCCTGGCCGCCGTTTCCGACAATCGCGTTCCACAAGCGGTCCGTTTCGGCCTGGTTATCGGTCGCAACCTGGAACGAGAAGGCCTCGTTGTGCTTGAACGCCGGGCCCCCGTTCAGGCCGAGACAAGGGATGCCCATCACCGTGAACTCGACCGTCAAGACATCGCCCTGCTTGCCCGCTGGATAGTCGCCAGGCGCGTGGTGGACAGCTCCCACCGCGCTGTCCGGGAACGTCTGGGCGTAGAACTTCGCGGCGTCCAATGCGGTGCCTTCGTACCACAGACAAATCGTGTTCTTGCTGACCATCTTGGTTCTCCTGAATTGGGACAGGTACGTGCATTCCAGCCGCGCAGGCCGGACCACTTCGGCAACTTGCGTACCACGGGGTGGCGCGCATGCGCGGTCGTCTGCCACGGTGCCGATCAAGTGGAATCGTATCCGCAAATGGGAGCGAGCTCATGGCTGACGCGCGCTTTCACGATGGCCCGACAATCGTCACCTGCCCAACGCCGTCTCCTGCCTGCGCGCCGCGCGCTTGGCGCGCAGCGCCAAGCCCTTGCGTGACAAGCTGAAAGTAGCTTGCTGCGTATCAGTCGCCTTGCTGGGGGCGAAGGTCGTTTGCGTGCTGCAGCAGCGCTTTGGCCGCTTCGATCCGAAGGGCCAGTGCAACGGTGTCGTCGTTCATGACCTGGAGCAGAAATCGCTTTGGATCGTCACCTGCGGAAGCAGACGCGGGTCGCGCGTGTGCGAGCGGTTCGTCGACGCTGACCGCAACCGCCGGGGTCGATTGCGACGGATGCGTGGCCGGCTCTAGCTTCGCGAACGCCGCCTCGAACACGGCCTGCTTTATCACTTCGATGCCGCGCAACAAAGTTGCCTGACCTTCTGCATTGGGCGGAATGTCGAGCCAGGGTGAATCGGCAAACACGGGCACCAGGTCAGGCGCCAGGAACGCGGACCAGTTCCCGGTGGGTTCCTGACGTGCCGGTACCAGCCGGGCATGGAGTTCTTGGCGCAGCGCCGATGCATCCGAAGCAGGCATCAAGCCAACACGGCTGGATTCGATATCGGCCAGATAACGCTGCCGCAAGCTCTCAAGAAATACATGCGCCTGCGCGACCGCGATCGGCTCGGCGAGCGAGAACCAAAGCTGAACACCATCGGTACCGGAGACGGCAATCGCCGGGGCAGGAAGATCAAGCTCGGTCTGAACGCCGTGCCAGACTCTGGAGAGAACCTCCCAGCTCGGCGGACGCGTCAGCTCCATCACCATGGCACGCACCCGGTCCGAGCGGTCTATCAGGGCCGATGACTGCGCGTCTGTTTCCGCGCGAGACTGTGACGGAGGGAGGTACAGGCGAGTCAGCTCTGACTGCAATCGGTTCATGGCGGTGGGGGTTGGTTGTGACCGGGATGGTGCGACTCTACAGGGACGGTTCGACGTTTGCGCCTGCATTCGTTGTTGCCTTGTTTGAATTCCGCTTTTTGACACCAGCAATACACGCAGATGACAATGGCAATTCCGCGGCCACACTGGCCACTTGGCGACAGATGCCCTTGACTCGTGGGGTGATTACCCGCCCTTCCCTTTGGAGCAGACCATCTTGGCAGCACGCGACATCAACCTGGGCTTCATGAGCATGCGCCATGCAACGCTGCCCGAACGGGCGGCGGCTGCCGCGCAAGCCGGCTTTCACGGGATCGCCCTGCGGGCCGACCGCTGGCACGAAATGCGGGCCGACGGATGGGACGTGCCCCGGGTCCGGGCGCTGCTTGACGCGCATGGCCTGGTCGTGAGCGAAATCGAACCGCTGCGTTTCCTGCGCGACGAATTGCTGGATGCGGTGGTGGAGATGGTGTACGGTTTCCAGGTGCCCCGGGTACAGGTAACGCCTCCGATCGACGGCACGGCCACCCCCATCGAAAAGGTGGCACCGTGGTTGAAAAAGGCGGCGGCGACACTTTCGGAGACCCAGTTGGCGATCGAGTTTTTGCCTCCCACGAATGTTCCGGACGCTGCCACGGCGCAGCGGCTGATAGACATGGCCGGCGGCGCGCCGAATCTGGGACTGTGCGTGGACAGCTGGCACGTGTTCCGCGGCGGCGGTCTGGCATCATTACAAGGGCTGGATCCGGCCCGTGTGTTCATGATCCAGATCGACGACGGCAAGATGCAGCCTACGGTGCAGGACTACATCCAGGATTGCCTTTTGTACCGGTTGCCGTGTGGAGAGGGTGAGTTCGACCTGACCGCGTTCATGCGAATGCTGCCGGCGTCGGCGCCAATCAATGTCGAGGTCATCAATGAAGCACTCGACAAGAGAGCGCCGATGGAAGTGGCCGCGCTGTTGTACCGAACCACGGTCTCGATGCTGGAGCATTGCGCGCGACACTCGTGCTGATGGACGCCCCGGTTCCGGCTACCACGGCGATCAACCAGATCCGCGCCATGCCGCGTGCCTGGCACATCAACTGAGATCGCCAGCCACGCAGAGTTCAAGCGCTCTGAACACATCTGTCAAAGCGCCAATCAAGCTGCCAGGAACTCTTCGACGACGCGTGCCAGCACCTCAGGCTGGTCAAGGTGCAGCATGTGGCCGCAATCGTCGAGCACGACGCGCTTGAGCTGGGCTATCACTCCCAGGCGCGCTTCGAAATCACTGCGCGGATAACGGTCGCCCCAACCGCGGCCCACCTTGGTGTCCGCGCCTTCCACCCACAACACGGGCGCGGTGATCGCGCGCCAGCACGCCAGCGCCTCTTCGCGGCGGTAGAGCACCGGATTGACGCGCTTGTGCGCAGGATCGCCCAGAACATGCCAGCGGCCATCGTCCCCGGGCTGCGCCCACTCCCGCGCGAGCCACGCGCCATGTTCCGGCCGCAGGCGCGGGTTGTTCCTGAACAGCCGCTCGGCCACTTCCTCCGCGCTGGCGTAGCTGCGCAGCGTCTGCGGAGCCTTCAGTTCGTCCAGCCACTGAAGCAGCCGCGCAGGTGCCCCCTGCGGTGACGTTTCCGGCAGGCCGAAACCTTCCAGATTGACGAGCCTGCGGATGCGCGAGGGGCGCAGCCCCGCATAACTCATTACGATGTTGCCGCCCATGCTGTGCCCCAGCAGGTCGATGGGCGCGTCCGGCCAGAGTTGGTCGACCAGCGCGTCCAGGTCTCCGAGGTAATCGGGAAACCAGAAGCTGTCGACCGGCGCCGGGCCTGCGCTGCCGCCAAATCCCCGCCAGTCCAGCGCGATCACCTGCCGGTCGTCGGCCAGGTGGTCCACCATGAACTGGAAAGAGGCCCCCACGTCCATCCAGCCATGTGTGAGAAGCAGCGCAGGACGCTGCGCCGATGCCGGCGAAGGCGAGCTCCAGCGGCGTATGCGGTAACGCACGTTGCCGCGCAGCGTCAAGTGTTCGACGCGGGAGGCGCGGCGAACGCGGTAGGTGGATGAGGAGATTGGAGAAGTCATACTTGGTAGCGCGGCTGCGTGACGGACCGATGTTGTTCCGAGATGCCGCGAGGTGATTGTCGGTCCCTTAAGCGTATTCGACCGCCATGAGAAAATCAAGTCACCGAATAGAAACTTGATTTTCTCTAAGGAAAATCATATGCTCATGGCATGCCCGCTGCCTCCCAGACCCAGAGCCACGTTCGTTACCCACTGACAACGATCCTCGGTAGCGCGGGCAACGTGCGCGCCCTGCGCGTGCTGGTCAATGATCCGTCACCGCAGTCGGCGCCCCACATCGCCCAACAGGCCGGGCTCAGCCCTCAGGGCGCCAGGCTGGTGCTGGACACTCTCGCCCGGCAGCAACTGGTCAAGGTTCATGGCTCAGGCCGGACCCAACTCTACGCGTTGAGCGCGGCCCATCCATTCGTCGGCGCCCTGACCACGCTGTTTCAGGAGGAGCGCAAGCGCTGGGAGCACCTGCTTGCCATGGTGCGCGAGAAGCTGGCGCGGCCTGGCGCCGCGGTGCGTGCTGCATGGCTCTATGGGAGCGTGGCGCGCGGCGAGGACACGCCGCGCAGCGACCTCGACATCGCGCTCCTGGTCACGTCCCACAAGGTCGCCGACCGGGTGCGCGAGGATTTGATGTCGCTCGAGGACGAGCAGCAAGTGCACTTCTCGGTGACGGCGCTAAGCCCCAAGGATCTCGCCGCCATCCCCGACAAGGATCGATGGTGGTCCGACGTCGTGCGGGACGCGCGCATCCTCAAGGGCCCGGCGCCGGATGCAGCGAAACGTCGGGTCGCAAAGGGGGCCGCATGACGAAACAAGGCCCGCGCAGGATGGCTGCGGACTGCGAATGGACAGGGCGACTGACCCAGGCACGCGAGTTCCACGAGTCGGCTCGCAGTCTGGTAACACTCGCCCAGAGCAGGAGCTACAACGGTGCCATCACGCTGATGGTCAGCGCGAGCATCGGCTACGCCGACGCCATCACCGCGAAGCGCAAGAGCGTCGTCAACCAACAGGATCACCAGGCTGCTCCGCGACTGTTGCGCGAGGTGCTCGGAAACGCCCTGCCCGACAGCCACGAAAAATTCTTCCGCCGGCTCCTCGGACGCAAGGACGAGGTGAACTACGGTGCCGGAGCACCAGCCTCGATGAAGCCGCGCGGCTGCTTGCAGAACTCGATGATTTTGGGGCATAGGCAGAAGGCGTTCTCTGAATACATCTGGGAAAACCCATCGGGCATCGGAATCGCTGTACCGGAGGGGATGGACGAGGTCTCCGCTGCGTGAGATGCCCGTCGTTGGGGGCGGCGAGCACCCCCCGTTAATGTGAACCATGGATTACAATAAACCCGTGTTCACGATCCGCCG
>JANMXI010000056.1:0-4505 GCA_031394735.1 Pseudomonadota bacterium
GAACGACTACCTGGAAGGTCGGCGCTAAAACTTCTGGCGGCACCGCGCTTGTGGAGCCCTTGCCTTGCGCCGCTCTTACATCAGGGGCAGGAGCGTGGAATCCTTGATTGCAGTCACGGCCACGGATGAATTCACCGATTGCACGCACGGTATCAATCTGCGCGACTGTTATAGAAGCGCTACACCTCGACGGCCGGCAGCTCGAGCGTGGTCACGACGGTGTGAAAGGTATAGCCCGGCAGAGCAAAGAGTTTTCTGCCCCTGGCCTCGGGCTGCTCGCTGATCTGCTCACGCACGACGACAATGCGCGGTGAGTACTTCCAGGACGGTGCGAGGTAGCGCGTCTCGGCGACTTCCAGTCCGTGTCCGACGGGTTGCCAGTCGGTGAGGCCGACGATCGCATGCTGCAGGAGCTTGTGCAGGCGCACGGCGATCGCATAGGGGATATTGCGGCGCTCGAGATCGAAGAGAAAATCGTGGATGAAGAACCCCGAGTCGGTTGCAAAGCGTAGAGACGGAACTCTTCGGGCAAGCGTTCGAGCGTCTCGGCGAGAAAAGCCGACACGCCACGGGCGCTGCCCATGTTGCCACTCCTGAGCCAACTGTGCAGCACGAGCTTCGCGCCCGCCAGCATCGCCAGAATCGGATGATGCGAGGGCCGGCCATGCTTGCTCGGGTTGCGACCCTTGAGGCTCCCCTCCTGCCGACCGTAACGCTCGAACACCGTCGAGTCGAGATCGAGGACTTCCCCGAGCGCGGGCGATGACAAGCGCGTGCGCGTGAACTCGCCGAGCACCGCCGACAGATGCTCGGCCTGGGAATGTACGAAGCCGCCGAAGTAACGCGTCAGCGTCATCGCCGAGGGCAGGCGCTTGACGCCGAGAATCGTGCGAATGATCTCATCGGAGCGCAGCAGCTCAAGGTGCGCGAAGCGCCGCCCGCCGGTCAGCACGGTGACGAAGAAGGCGAGCGCCATCGTCACCACCGGAATCTGGTTCGGTGAGCTGCGTCCATCGGGCAATGCCTCGCTCAGCATCTGCCGGACACCTTGTCGTTCGAGGTAGCGCATCAGCAACAGCAGCCCGCCTCAGCCGCTGACCGGCTTGCCCGTGTACCGCACCAACAGTCGCTATGCCGCGCCAACAGCGTTATCTTGGTCATGCATCGTTCTGTTCCTTCTCGTTGAACTCCTCGAGCGTCGTAACCCGAAGATATCAAGAGAAAGTCAGAACGATGCACTCCTCAATCCCGCTTCAACTGCGGAATCTCGGCTTAGTGCGCGAGATCCGCGACGGTGTGCGCCTGACGCATCAAACGGCGGCGAGCCCGGATCCGCTGTGGATGGCGCAACTGGAATGGCCGGTGATCATCGACGAACTGGGCCTCGGACACCCGATGAAATTTATCTGGGAGGAACGCTCCCGTGTGGCCAAGGCCTAATACTTGCGCGGAACCGGGCGGGCTTTCTTTTTCGTGGCTTTAGCGGTTCTCATTCGGACCCAATCTCTTGCGCCAACGCCAATAGTGCCAGTCCCGACATGGCAGCAGACATAAAACTATCAGAAGTGCTGGTTGACCCTTGCGACGCAGACAGAGCGGTGGCTCGGGTAGTTCGGACAGATTTTCTGTTTCTATAAGTGGATAGAACTGCCGCTTGGTTGAACCGTGCGAGGCATTCTGCCTCAAGTCTTGATCCTCGTCTTCCAACATGATCATAACAATCGGGGTCTGACGCCGCAGGCGCCAGAAGCTGCGGATTTTTTGATCGCCTGAAAAAATCCGGCCGCATAGGAAGCCGTAAGAGCCGCGATCTGCGGTGGGCCGCTACCTTGGCATCCCCCGATTTCCGATCTTTGCGCTGTGCTGCGATCATCGTCATCCTTCACGCCGCCAGTGCCAAGGACTCACGGACAGTGGCCGCGAAGTAAATCTCGTCAGGGGTTTGATACTCATGCGTCTGATGCAACCGGATGCGGTTGTAGAAGTCGAAATACCGAGTCAGTCCGGCCTGCAGCTCGCGTCCGTTTTCGTAGGCGCGCAGGTAAATGTCCTCATATTTCACGCTGCGCCATAGCCGCTTATCCGATTGACCGGTATTGGGGTCCAACCGCATGAGTCCGCCCTTGCCGCTCACTACCAACGAGCCGTCCTCGTCCAGCACGGCGCCGCCAATCCACATCCGCCCGGACAACAGGGTTTCCACTGGAGCACCCGGCTTCACACGGCAGAAACCACCGCCGGTCAGGTCACTCAAGTAGACGACACCCGCGTCGTCGACGCGCGGCGCCTCGACGAATTGAAATCGGGTCGCAATGACGTCGAACTGGGGCGTCATGCTTCAAAGCGCATGAATGGCGCTGTCCGCGTTGATCTCGATCAACTCGAAGACATTGCCGAAGTAATCCCGGCCATAGGTCGAGATGAATCCCACTTTTCCATCGGCATTGCGCTCAGGGCCGCCGCAATGCCGGCTTCTCGTTGATCATCGACGAGTCACCCATGAGCATCTTGTTCAGGAGGTCCTGCTGGTTTTACTTGAGCGTCGAGGTCGGGCTCGGGCTTGCCATCGCGCACAAGTCGCGGCTGATGTGATCGCTGAAGATGTCGTGCTGCATGTTGTGGTCACCGACGACATGCGTCATCTCGGGGTGCACGATCGGCGTGTGATAAGCTTCCATGAATGCGTCCTGGGCGAGCTTCCAGTTTCCCGGCAGCCGCTTTTGGACGTGGGTGTGCACGTACCAGGCGGTCAGATCCCAATTGCGGAAATGCTGCGGCATGAGCTCCAGATAATCTGGCCAAGGACGGGCCCTGGAGCGAGAAATTGATGAATGTATCCGGAACACGCGCAACGGCGCTAAGATCTCCGCCATGACTTTGCAAAGCTTCGCTCTGGCGCACAAACCCATCCATGTCCCCGCCGACTGCGTCGTGGAGTTCGATCTTTACAATCCACCCAACGTCGGGCCGGATTTCCACGCCGCGTGGAAACGGCTGCAGGACTCAAGTCCGCTGGACATCGTCTGGACGCCCTGCAATGGCGGTCACTGGATTGCGCTTCGCGGCAAGTCCCTGACCGACATCTACAACGACCCCGGAACCTTTTCGAACAAGATCATCCTGCTGCCGCGGGAATTGGGCGAGATGCACAAGATGATCCCGACCACGATGGATCCTCCCGAGCATCGGCCGTTTCGCAACCTCATAAACCCGGCATTCACGCCCAAGCGGGTTCAGGGAATCGAGGGCAAGATCCGGAGTATCGCCGTCGATTTGATCGAACACGTGCGAGGCGCCGGCGCCTGCAACTTCACGACCGCGTACGCGGAACAATTCCCGATCCGGATCTTCCTCGCGCTCGTGAATCTGCCCATGTCGGATGCGCCCAAATTGAAGCGGCTTTCCGATCAGATCGTGCGGCCGGACGGCTCATTAAGCTACCCGGAGATCATGAAAGCCTTCGCGGACTACCTTGCGCCTTACATCGAGGCGCGCCGCGCCAATCCGGGTGAGGATTTGTTGAGCAACCTCGCCAACGCCAGCGTGAATGACCGTGCGCTCACTTTCGACGAATCGGTCAACCTGATCAGCCAGATCCTGGTCGCCGGCCTCGATACCGTGGTCAATTTTCTGGGTTACTTGATGGTTCACCTCGCGCGCAATCCGGCGGATCGGCGCGTGCTGGCGGCGAATCGGGAGATGCTGCCGGCGGCCGTCGAAGAGTTCATGCGACGCTACGGATTGGTTTCGGTTTCGCGGCTGATTACCCGTGATGTCGATTTTCATGGCGCCCCTTTGAAGAAGGACGACATCATCTTGTTGCCGAGCATGCTGCATGGCCTCGATGAGCGCGAAAACGCCGGCCCGATGAAAGTGGATTTCACCCGCACTCGGCAGCGGCATTCGAGTTTCGGCCAGGGCACCCACCATTGCGTCGGATCGCATCTGGCGCGGGCGGAACTGCGCATCACGCTGGAGGAATGGCTGTCGCGCATTCCGGATTTCCGGCTCGCGCCGGACGCGCCGGTCGAATGCATCGGCGGCATCGTCGGCTGCGTCAGCGCCGTTCACCTGGTGTGGGACGCGGGCTCGGCGAACAGCTGAACCCAGTAGATTTTCCCGGTGGATTGGTGGCTTCGTGCGGAGCCGATGCTCATCTCCTTGAAGCGGGGACCCCTGAATGCGCCGGCATGCGTTATCCATTCGCGATGTCGAGGGGGTTTGAAGTACTCAGCGGTGAGCGAGTTCCGGGGAAAAATTGAAAACTCGTCAGGCACGGGCACTCATTCATGGTAGTCAATACGAAGGTCAACTCCGCGAATCGCACGGCAGGTCAGCGTTAGGGGGCGCGTACCGTTTTGGCCAAAACTGGTGTTCCGAACAATTCGTAATTGGCCTACCGGGAAGATTCGCCGGAAAATAGGACTTTGGAGGATCATTGAGCCAGAACCGTGGCTCGGAAGGGGCCTCGCTCGCGGTTTTACTGACGCATCTGAAGGTATTCC
>JANMXI010000057.1:0-3116 GCA_031394735.1 Pseudomonadota bacterium
GGCTCGGCATCCTAGGTTTCATTTGTGGGATCCTGGCAGCCTCGATCATCTGTCTGCTCAGCGCCGCATTGCCTTCGTTCCGCTATGGGATCGACAGTATAGATGCCAGCAAGTCGTTTCTCGGCGTTCGCGGCGCAATGCTGCCCTTGATCGGACTTCTGCTGAGTGCACTGGGCTGGGCCGCCGTGATCTTGTCGATGATTGCGCGCGGCATTGCGTTGCTGCTTGCGCAGTGGAGCGAGACGAATGCTGCCGCCGATGAGCGGGTGATCATCCTGCTGAGTCTGGCGATCATCGGGCTGACCTGGGTGCTGTTGCGCAGTGGATTTCAGTTCGTCCAGCGAATGAACGATTTTGTGGGACCGTCGCTGATGGGCTTGGCGGTCCTGAGTCTGTTCCTGCTGGTGCACCGATATGGCATTCATCACCTGTGGGTCACGAATGTTCCGGTGGCTGGTGCCCTGACGACGGATCGTCGCATGACCATGGCCTATGCGTTCGAGTTCGGTCTGACCATGCAGCTGGTGGCGTGGCCTTATATCGGCGGCTTGTACCGTCTTCTATCGCGCCGCCAGGATGTCGTCGGACCGCTGTTGGCGGGAACCCTCCTCAGTGGCGGCTTTTGCTCGATCGTCGCGGCGCTGGCGGCAGTCAGCGCCGGCAGTGCGGACCCAATCGTATGGATCGTGAATCTGGCCGGACGTGAAGCGGGGACTGCCATCGTGTGCCTGATCCTCGTCCTGAACGTTCCCGTGCTGTGCCTGCTCATTTATTTTGCCGGCGTCTCCGTGCAGCAGGCGCGCGCATTGGCAAGAATCCGCTGGTCATCGCTCGTGGCGCTGATTCTCCTTCCGCTGATTCTGGCCGCCTTGAATACAGGTTGGGTGTTGGCCCACATCATCACGCTGTCGACGTACGGGGGCCTCATGTTCATGGGGATTTCCATCCTTGCGATCGTCGACTATTACGTGCTTCGAGGGCAGTCGATTGAATTGGAGCAGGTCTTTGCCCGCGGTGCGCGCGGACGCTACTGGTTCTGGGGTGGCGTGAACTGGGTGGCGGTCGCGGTGTTGATGGGGGGCATCGTCCTGTATCTGTGCTTGTATGACCCCATTACTCTGAGCGCGCGCGCGGAGTTCCGGTATTTTGGCGCGGCCGTGCCGGTGCTGGTGCTCAGCGCCGTGGCCTACTACGCCTTGATGCGGCTCATCGTCGTTCCGGGCGGCCGTGGAGGCTACCGCACTGAGCCGGTGACTCAATCCGTGCCGACAGAACCCGTCGAAGTGTCCCTCTGATGATCAAGATCGAGTGCGACCGCGTCCTGTAGGGGAGCCCGTTATGTCCGAGAGAGATGATCCATCGTTGGCCAAGTCTTGCAGTCCGTCAGCCTCCGGCAACGGCGTGAGTCGGCGCGCCTTTCTATCCGGAGCCGCAGCGGTTTCGATGGCGCTGCCGGCGGCGGCCGGAAGCAGGGCGGCACGTGCCTGGGATGACACGACGGACGTCGTGGTGGTGGGCTGCGGCGCAGCCGGCGGCGTCGCCGCATCGACGGCCCTCGCCGCCGGCGCGCAGGTGGTGATTTGCGAAAAAGCGGGGTTTCTGGGCGGGACCACCGCGAAGTCAGGTGGCGCTTATTGGATTCCGAATAATTTCGATTTGCAGGCTCGCGGAGTGACCGACCGGAAGTCCGACTTTCTGCGCTACACGGCCCGCTATTCATATCCGTTTCTGTATGACGCGCAACACCCGACGCTTGGGTTGCCGGAACTTGCGTACCGACTCATGGCTGCCTATTACGACCACGGCAATGAAATGGTGCAGCACCTGGCGGCGCTCGGCGCGTTGCAGACCCGGCCGTTCATGAGTTTCGACGGCGTGTCCTACGTGCCCGACTATCAAGAACACCTGCCTGAGAACCTCACGCCGCGCGGACGCATGTTGGGGCCCAAGTGTGCCGATGGTTCGATCGGCTCCGGCAATGAACTCATGGCGCAGCTGGGAGCACATGTGCGTCGGGCCGGAGCGAAGATTCTGGTCGATACCGCCGTAACCGAACTGGTGCAGGAACCGGATCGTCAAGTGACCGGAGTCGTCGTGCGCACGGAGAGCGGCACGCGCGCCATACGCGCGCGCCGCGGCGTCATTTTCTGCAGCGGCGGCTACTCGCAAAATCGTGAATTCGTGCGCGCCTTCCAGCCGGGGCCCATCGTCGGCCGCTGTGCGCTGCCGACATGCACGGGGGATTTCATCCCGCTGGCGACCAATGCCGGTGCGCAGCTCGGCAACATGTCGAGCGCCTGGCGCGCGCAATGCGTCGTGGAGCAGGCCCAGTTGTACGCGGCGGTGCCGGATGAATTCTGGTTTCCAATCGGCGACAGCATGTTTGTCGTCAATAAATATGGGAGACGGTGCTTCAATGAACGGGCGAATTATCACGACCGGACGCGACAGTCCTACCTGTTCGACGGCAGTCGCGCCGAATATCCCAACCTGTTTACGTTCTATATTTACGATCAACGGACGGCAGATCTCTTTGCCGGCTTTCAGCCGCTGCCCGAAGAGCCACTCGGCGAGCCTTACGTGATTACGGGCACCACGTTCGAGGCGCTGGCCGTGGCGATCAACGCGCGACTCAGCGGTCTGACGACCGTGACGGATGGCCTGAGGTTGGATGAATCGTTTGTTGGTACGCTGAAGGATACGACGGCGCGCTTCAATCGCTTTGCTCGCGAAGGCCGCGATCCTGATTTTGACCGCGGTCGGAATGCCTTCGATACGGAATGGCAACGCGAGGAGAGGCCGAGGAGCGGCACGAAATGGCCCGCAAATCCTTATCCAAACGCAACCCTGCATCCGCTGTCCGACACCGGGCCCTATTACGCGATGATTATCGGGCCGGCTGTTCTCGACACCAACGGCGGCCCCGTCATCGATCCGACCGGCGCCGTGCTTGACACGGTGGGGCGTCCCATTCCCGGTTTGTTCGGTGCGGGAAACTGCATCGCAAGCCCGGCGGCTCATGCTTACTGGGGAGGCGGTGCAACGATTGGGAACGCGATGACCTTTGGATATCTTGCAGCCCTTAGCGCGGCTGCGAGGCGGCCGTCGTGAAGCGC
>JANMXI010000058.1:0-2145 GCA_031394735.1 Pseudomonadota bacterium
CGCGGATGGTCAAGCGGCGCAACTCGCCCTATGCTTGTCATGACCGGACATTGCCCATACGGGTGCCAATCGACTGCACCCCTCGATGCATGGACCCGCCACAGCTAAGTCCCAGTCATCGGCATCGCGCTTGCAATTTACCATAACCGAACAGTATTGCGAACTGATCCACCAAGAATTTAACCTCTCGCGCGACAACATCGGTCGCAGCGAGGCCGATAGGGTGCTGGCCGATCTCAAGTACCGGTTGGTGAAGAAACTCGACGAGGAGGCGCTGGAGTTGGCCTCCGACCCGTATGGCAGCGAGTATTCAGCAAGCCATGCCGAGGAAGCGGCATCGGCCGTGGTTGATCTGCATCTGCCGGAGGAGCGTTTGCGCATTGGAGAGTTGTTGGCGGTGTTCCCCCAGCAACGCGAAACCAAGGCTCAAAAGTTGCTCGACGGGCTGGGAACGCTATGGCGACAAAACCCGAACGAGAAGATCGTGGTGTTCGCCACCTACCTCGGCACGGTGGATTTGATCGCCCGTGAAATTGAACAAACGTTTCCTGGGCAGGGTGTGGCTGTATTGCGCGGCGGTGACCACGGAGCCAAGGTCGCGGCAGAGCGCCGCTTCCGTCAGAAAGATGGCCCGCGCGTGCTGGTCTGTACCGCAGCCGGTCGGGAAGGCATCAATCTACAATTCGCTCGCATCCTGTTCAACTTCGACCTACCGTGGAACCCGATGGATATTGAGCAGCGCATCGGGCGCATCCATCGCTACGGGCAAAACGACACAGCACAGGTCTACAACCTTGTGCTGTCGGACACCATCGAGGGGCGCATCTTCCTACTGCTAGATGAAAAGCTCACCGAGATTGCGCGCACCGTCGGCAAGGTCGACGACCAGGGCAACGTCGCCGAAGACCTGCGCGCACAAATTCTTGGCCAGTTGTCCGAGCGGCTCAACTATGACCGGCTGTACCAGGAAGCGCTATCTGACCCGGAGTTGAAGCGAACGAAGGTGGAGCTTGAAGCGGCTCTGTCAAATTCGCGCGAAGCACGGCAGGTTGTGTTCGACCTGTTCCAAGACCTCAATGGCTTTAGTCTCGACGACTACAAACCATTCTCCGACGTGTCGTTGGGTTTGGATCGACTGGTGCGATTAATTTCGGCGGCGGTGACAGATCGCCAGCAGCGCGTCATCAAGGTAGACGACGACACCTACGACATCGTGACGGTGGATGGCGCTCACCGCACCCGCTTCACCCTGAACCGCGACACGGCCACAAGCCGCGACGATCTGGAACTCATGGGCCTTGATCATTCGCTAGTACAGGAAGAGTTGGGACGGTGGCGCAGCATCCCACCTGAAGAAATTGGCATCGCGGTTGAGGGCGACGTGGATGCGGCGGTGCTGCTTTCGTTCTGGCTGGTGGAAGCCTCTGCCGGGAACGGCGAGCGCCGTGTGGCGGTGCAGTCGATTGCGGTGAAGCAGGATGGAACGCGCGTGCCCGCCGTCGAGCGTCAATGCGAGCGTTACCTGCAAGCACCGACCACCACGCCGAAGTTCTCACCCGAGCAACGACTGGAACTCTTCTCACGCGCCGTAGAACCGACATTGCAACGGGAGCTGAAGCACAAAGGGGCTGCGAATGGTGATCGCAGCTATTCGGCGGAGTTGATCGGTTACGTGGAAATCGTACCGTAGGGGTAGTTTCCCCCATAAATTGTGTCTAGCTGCTCATCGGTAAGCAGCACCCGGATAAGCCGCAGGACGGCAATTGTCACGATGGCAATCGTCGATTCCGTGATCAATGCGCCGACCTTCTGAAGCGTTTAGTTGCAGCAGACTGTTTGAATCGACAAACAATCAGCGCTGAACGTAACAGAAATAATTATCGTTGTACTCCCCTCTTAGCCGACCCTCGCCGGAGCAGGTTTTCCCATGCTCGCGGCGCCCCCAAACTTGTGATGTCTAACGTGGTGCCGGATCGGTGCCGCTTCGAACCTCGACGATAGGCCGATCCGGATTCGCGGGTACCGCTCTGACGGCACATCGAAATGAGTAATCCACATGAAGGGGTAGCGCATGGTGCCGACCGGCGTACTGACTGGCCAGATCATGATGGTCTTCGCCACCGTATTGCTGGGGCTATGGAGTGC
>JANMXI010000059.1:0-14794 GCA_031394735.1 Pseudomonadota bacterium
CTGTTGCGATCTGGAATTCTTGAAGCGCGAGCACCCGGATCTCGTGGTGGTGCGCGCCGATGACGCGGCGGCCGGTGCCGCAGCTGCGGGGCTGCTGCCCCTGCTCGATGCCACACCGGGGAGCCTGTATGTCATCGACCCCTTGAGCAATCTCATCCTGCATTACGCGCCCGAGGCGCCGCCCAAGGGATTGCTCGAAGATTTGAAACGTTTGTTGAAGCTATCGCAGATCGGGTAGACCCATGCGCACGCCGCGATTCGTTTTGTTTCGACGCCTGGCGCTCGCCGCCGCCTGTCTTGCGGCCGTCGTGATCGTGCTCGGCGCCTGGGTGCGCCTCACGAATGCCGGTCTCGGCTGTCCCGACTGGCCGGGTTGTTACGGGCATCTGCACCCCAATCAGGCGGTGGCCGAGGCGGCGCAGATCAATGCAGCGAATCCGAACCGCGGCTTCGACTATGCCAAAGCGATGCATGAAATGATTCACCGCTACTTCGTCGGCGGTCTGTCTGTGCTCATCCTCACCGTCATGCTGGCGGCGTTCTGGAATCGCAAGGATTCCCAACAACCGCGGCTCGCCGTGGGCCTGCTGTTCGTTTTGTTTTGCCTGCAGGCGGCGCTCGGTGCCTTCACCGTAACCTTGCTGCTGAAGCCGCTGATCGTGACAGCGCATCTGCTCGGCGGGCTGACCACGCTGGGCCTGCTGCTGTGGCTGTCGCGCCGGCCGGAGCGACGCGCGCTGACCGCGGCCGAATCACGACTGCGACCCTGCGCATTCGCGGCGCTGGCGGTGCTCGCGCTGCAGATCACCCTCGGCGGCTGGACCAGCACCAATTACGCCTCGATGGCCTGCCCGGATTTCCCCACCTGTCAGCGCAGCTTCTGGCCGAGCATGGATTTCCGCGACGCTTTTGTGCTGTGGCGCGGCTTGGGGATCGACTATGAAGGCGGTGTGTTGAGCGCACCGGCGCGCGTCGCCATTCACGTTACGCACCGGCTCGGCGCAGTGATTGCGGGCAGCGTGCTGATCAGTGTGGGCGTCCTCGCCTGGCTGAACGGTGCCACACGGCGCGTCAAAGTATCGGGCATGGCCGTGGTGGCTGCGGTCATGGTGCAGATCACTCTGGGCATTTCCACCGTGTTGTGGGGCGTACCGCTGGGAATCGCAACCGCACATAATGCGGGCGCCGTGCTGCTGCTGGCGTCGATGGTGACCCTGTTGAGCGCGCTGTCGCCGCAGCCGTCGGTTCGGGTCGCTTAAGCGCGGCCGGGGCAAGGTCGGCCGCTCATGGTACCCTTCGCGCCATGGCCGCAAGCCCTGACAACCCCGTGATCGCCGCGACTGCCTTCAGCAGTGGCTGGCGCGATTTTCTGGAGCTGACCAAGCCCAAAGTCAGCCTGTTGATCGTCTTCACGGCCATCGTCGGCATGGTCCTGGCAACCCCGGGCTGGGTGCCACTGAACGCGCTGCTGTTCGGCACGCTGGGCATCGGCCTCGCCTCGGGTTCTGCAGCCGCTTTCAATCACATTCTGGATCAGCGCATCGACGTGCAAATGGCGCGCACGCGCCACCGCCCGCTGCCCACCGGCCACATGGATCAACGTCACGCCATCCTGTTTGCCAGCAGCCTCGGCGTCGCCTCGATGCTGGTGCTGGTGTTGGGCGTGAACCTGCTCACCGCGGTGCTCACCTTCTGCTCGTTGATCGGTTATGCGGTGGTCTATACCCAATGGCTGAAGCGCGCGACACCGCAGAACATCGTCATCGGCGGCGCTGCCGGCGCCGCACCGCCGATCCTGGGCTGGGCCGCGGTTACCAACAGCATCGATCCGCATGCGCTATTGTTGTTCCTGATCGTGTTCACCTGGACACCGCCGCATTTTTGGGCTCTCGCCATCGCGCGGCGCGATGAGTACGCCAAGGTCGGCATTCCCATGCTGCCCGTCACCCACGGCATCGCCTACACGCGGCTGCAGATCCTGCTCTACACCATCCTGCTGGTTGTGGTGACGATGCTGCCGTACCTCACCGGCATGAGCGGGTTCATCTATCTGTTCGCAGCGATCGGGTTGAACATCCGCTTCATGTACTACGCCCTGGCGATGATGAAAGGCTCGCGTGCCGAACTCCCGATGCGCACCTTCAAGTATTCGATCACCTATCTCATGGCCCTGTTCGCGGCGCTGATTCTCGATCACTACTTTTTGTTCAAGTTCTGAACCCGTGCCGCGGCTGCGCCGATTCGCCCGCCACTGGCTGGCCAGTGCATCCGCCGCGCTGCTTCTCCTCGGATGTGGCGACAGCGCGAGACTGCCGCTTGCCGCAGGTGTCGGTCCCGCGCCCACGCTGCCTGCTCCTCACACCTCGCTGATCCCGACCGTGCTGCTCACACCGGCCGTTGGCTGGCCGGCGGGTGCGCGGCCGACGCCGGCAGCCGATCTGCAGGTCAGCGCCTATGCCACGAATTTGTCGCACCCGCGCTGGCTGACCGTGCTGCCCAACGGCGATGTGCTCGTGGCCGAGACCGGCGCACCGTCGCGCCCTGACGATGAGCGCGGTTTCAGCGGATTTCTCGCCAAGCGCGCCATGCAAAAGGTGGGTGCCGGCGATCCCAGCGCGGAACGCATCACGCTGCTGCGCGGCGTGGACGCGAAAGGGGCGGCGGTTACGCGCTCGACCTTCTTGCGCAATCTGCATTCACCTTTCGGCATGGCGTTGACGGGCGCGGATTTCTACGTGGCAAACACCGATGCCGTCGTGAAGTTCACCTATCGTGCCGGTGAACTTGGCATCGACACACCCGGCGTGAAGGTCATCGATCTGCCGGCGGGCACCCGGAATCATCATTGGACCAAGAACCTGCTCGCGAGCGCCGATGGCACCAAGCTGTACGTCACGGTCGGCTCCAACAGCAATGTGGCCGAGAACGGCATGGCGGCCGAGCACGAGCGCGCCTGCATCTGGGAGATCGATCTGCGCAGCGGCGCACATACCGTGTTTGCCGCCGGACTGCGCAACCCTAACGGTCTGGCGTGGCAACCCGAAACGCGTGTGCTGTGGACGGTGGTGAATGAACGCGACGAATTGGGCAGCGATCTGGTGCCGGATTATCTGACCGCCGTGCAGGCGGGCGCCTTCTACGGCTGGCCTTACAGTTACTTCGGCGCGCATGTCGATGCGCGGGTGCAACCGCCGCGACCTGAATTGCTGGCCACGACGCGGACGCCGGACTATGCCCTGGGTCCGCACACCGCGAGTCTGGGCCTGACGTTCGCTTCCGGCAGTCTGCTGCCAGAAACGTGGCGCAATGGCGCTTTCGTCGGACAGCATGGGTCCTGGAATCGACAACCGCTGAGCGGCTATCAGGTCCTCTTCATTCCGTTCGTGGACGGCCGGCCATCCGGCGACCCGCGGGTGGCACTGAACGGATTCGTCAACGCCGCGGGGGAGGCCATGGGCCGACCAGTGGGCGTGGCCATGGATGCCGGCGGTGCCTTGCTGGTGGCGGACGACATCGGCAATGCGGTGTGGCGCGTGACCGCGCGGCAACCGTAAAAAGGCGCGCAAAAAGGGCGTCGGCTCGCTACTCTTCGCCATTGCCGATTTTTTCCAAAAGATTTGCGGAGTGCGATTCATGAACCTCTGGCGACCCTCTTTCATTGCCTGCGCCCTATTGTCTTTAAACGCTCAGGCGCAAACCACTCTCAAAGCCGAGGACGCGTTCGCCCGCGACATCTTCAAAGAATTGATCGAGATCAACACCACCGATTCGAATGGCAGCGTCACCGCGGCTTCCGAAGCCATGGCCGCACGACTGCGTCAGGCCGGCTTCACCGACGCCGATATGCAACTGCTCGGACCCAACGATCGCAAACGCAATCTCGTGGTCCGCTTGCGCGGCACGGGCAAGCACAAGCCGGCGCTGCTGTTCGGGCATCTGGACGTGGTCGAGGCGCGGCGCGAGGACTGGACCACGGACCCGTTCAAGTTCGTGGAGAAGGACGGGTACTTCTACGGCCGCGGCACCCAGGACATGAAGAGCGGCGACGCCATCATGGTCAGTGCTCTGGCGCGCCTAAAAAAGGAGAAATTCAAGCCCAGCCGCGACATCATTCTGATTCTCACCGCCGATGAAGAGGGCGGCAAATCCAACGGTGTGGATTGGCTGTTCAAGAATCATCGCGATCTGGTGGATGCGGAGTTCGCCATCAATCACGATGGCTGGTCGGTGATTTCCAGCAATGGTACGCCGCAATTCTTCGATCTCACCGCCACTGAAAAAGTGTATGCGGATTTCCAACTGACCGTCACCAACAAAGGCGGACACAGCTCCGAGCCCACGCCGGACAATGCCATCTACCAGCTGGTCGACGGACTGGCGCGACTGCAGAAGTACGAGTTCCCGTTCGAGCTGAACGCCGTGACGCGTCCCTACTACGAAAAGATGGCGACGATCGAGACGGGCGAGCGCGCCGCCGACATGCGCGCCATCCTCGCCGACCCGCCGGATCTTGCGGCCGTGACGCGCTTGTCGAAGGATCCGCTGGACCATTCCACGCTGCACACCACCTGCGTACCGACCCGCCTGGAAGGCGGCCATGCCAACAACGCATTGCCGCAGATGGCGCTGGCCAATGTGAATTGCCGCATTGAACCCGGCCATCCGCTCGAGGATATCCGGCATGAAATCATCAAGGTGCTGGACGACCCGGGCATCACGGTGCGATTCGTGGCGGACAATTTCGAGGTGAGCGACACAGCACCGGACCGCAAGGCGTACGCGCCGGCGCCGCTCAACCCGGTGGTCATGAAGCCTTTGGAGAAACTCGTGGCGCAGTTCTGGCCTGGACTTAAAGTGGTGCCCTCGCAATCCTCAGGCGCTACTGACGGCGTTTACGTCAACGCGGCGGGCATTCCGACCTTCGTGATCGCCGGCATCGATGTGGACCGCGCGGACGTGCGTGCGCACGGACGCGACGAACGGCTCGGCGTGCAGTCCTTCTACCGCGGCAACGAATTCTTTTATCAATATCTGAAAGCCATGGCGGCGCGCTGACCCAGCCAGCGCGCCGCGCAGACGCTACAGCCGTTGTCGATCAGCCGGCGAAGAACACCACCAGCTTGTTGCCGTCGGTGTCGCGGAAATAGCCGCCGTAGTAATCATCGCCGCGCGGGCCGACCGCACCTTCGTCTTTCGCGCCCAGTGCCATAGCCTTGTTGTAGACCGCGTCCACTTCGGCCTTGCTCTTGGCGGCCAGGGCCACCATCACGCCATTGCCCACCGTGGCGGCTTTGCCATCCGCCGGCTTGATGATGAACAACATCGGCGCAGTGGGGGAGGTTCCCCAGGCGATGAATTTGTCGGTCTCGTAACTGCGTTTGGCGCCCATGACGGCCAGCAGCTCGTCATAGAATTTCGCAGCGCGTTCTTTATCGTTCGTACCCAGCGTTACATAGCCAATCATGTGCATTGCCCCCGTCACCATGGAAAGGCGGCATTATAATCGCAACCATGAGCCATTCATTGGAACCCTTTCATCTGGCGGTGCCGGTCGATGACATTGCCGCCGCGCGCAAATTCTATGGCGAGGTTTTGCAGTGCCCGGTAGGGCGCAGCGCGGACTCCTGGATCGATTTCGATCTGTTCGGCCATCAACTGGTCGTGCACCTGAGCCCGGCGCGCACCACGCTCGACCACCACAATCCGGTGGATGGTCACGACGTGCCGGTGCCGCATTTCGGCGTGGTGCTGGAATGGAATCGCTGGCAGGCGTTCGCGCAACGCTTACGCGCGCAGGGCGTTCGATTCGTCATCGAGCCGCATATCCGTTTCAAAGGCGAGGTGGGTGAACAGGCGACGTTGTTCTTCTACGATCCGGCGGGCAATGCGCTGGAATTCAAGGCCTTCAAGGACCCCAGCCGCCTGTTCGCGCGCTGAAGCTGCGCTCGCGAACGTCGACTCAGTCGTTGGCGCAACCCAAGGCTTTGCATAGACCGTGCAGCAGGGCCGCGCGGGCATGCGCCTTGTCATCCGCGGGAATCAGGGTCCAGGGTGCATGGCGAGAGTCGGTGAGCGACACCATGTCCGCCGCCGCCGTCTGAAATTCATCCCAGTGACGGCGATTTTCCAGATCCTCGGGATCCACCTTGAAGCGCTTGAGCGGCGCAGCCTTGCGCTGCTGGAAGCGCCGCGCCTGCTCCTGTTTGGACATCGCGAACCAGAATTTTGCGACCACGATGCGATGCTCGGTCAGACAGCGCTCGAACTCCACGATCTCGGCATAGGCACGCCGCCAGTCCGCATCGGATGCGAAACCGCGCACGCGTTCGACGAGTACGCGGCCATACCAGGAGCGGTCAAAAATACTGATGTGGCTGCGCGCGGGGAGATTTTTCCAGAAGCGCCACAGGTAGGGATGTGCTGCTTCGTCCGCGCTGGGTGCGCGCGTCGGCACGATCTGATACTGCCGCGGATCCAGGGTGGCGATGACGCGCTTGGTGGCGCTGCTCTTGCCGGCGGCGTCCATGCCTTCCAATACGATGACCAGTGAACGCTTCTTCCAGCGCTTGGATTGGATGGCATGCGCGAATCGCGACTGATGTTCCAACAATACCTGCTCGTCATTCGCACCGGGTACACCGCCGCTGTTGGCCAGCGTGCGCAACCGCGCGGCGCGACCTGGCGGGGGCTGCCACCTTTCAGCGACCGTCGGTGGCGGACGAGTGGTCATGGTCGCCAACAATTGGCGCGCCAACGGCGCCGCTTGCCGGCCCTTGTAGGCATCGCTGTAGTTCGTCCAACGGGCGCGCGGATGATCGGTGAGCGATTGGATCAGTGCATGCGCGCGCACCACTCGGGGGTAGCGCCGGCAATTGCGGCGGTCATTCTCCGAGATACGCCAGCGATTGAGGTCATCGGCAATGAGTTTCTTGACGCGGCGCCGCTGGGTGTCGGCATCGATGTCGAAATGCCATTTGAGAATGCGCACGCCATCCTCGCCCACCATGCGTTCCAGCGCGACGATTTCCTGTGCGCGCTGATCGATGACCGCGGGCTTTGCCTTGTCGAAGGCGAGATGAAACAGATCGCCGTACCAGCCGTCGAACCAGATGGCGGTCTCGCCCTGCCGCGGCATCGCCTGCCAGTAGCGCCAGGCCCAGGGTCGCGCGCGCTCGGCATCATCGCGCTTGCCCCAGGCACGTGTGCTCAAGTTCTTGGGGTCGAGCCAGTCGCGCAGCGAGGCCAGGGCCTCGGTGCGACCGGCCGCCACGAGACCGGTTGCCATGACGATCAGGCTGTAGGCGCGACCGCGCTCCAGCGTAAATTGCGCATCCAACAGCGCATCTCGCAGTCCATCGAGGGTCGCGGTCTTCGTGGTCAGACCTTCAGCACCTTTTGCGTCGCGACGGGCAGGCTGCGGATGCGCTTGCTGGTGGCGGCGAAGATGGCATTGCACAGCGCCGGCGCCACCAGCGCCGTCGCCGGTTCACCGATGCCGCCCGGTTCCTCTTCGCTGTCGAGCAGCTTCACTTGGATCACCGGCGCTTCGTTGCTGCGCAGCAAGCGATACTGGTGGAAATTGGTCTGTTGCACCTTGCCGTCGATGAGCGTGATCTCGCCCCACAGCGAGGAGGTCAGACCAAAGATGATGGCGCTTTCTATCTGCGACTCGACGATGCGCGGGTTGACCATGCGGCCGCAATCCACGACGCAGGTGATCTTGTGAATCTTGAGCGTGTCATTCGCCGTGGAGATTTCGATGACCTGTGCCAGATGCGTGCCGTAGCCTTCCATCAGCGCGATGCCCTGAAAGTGGCCCTTCTCGACCTGACCCCAGCGGGCGTGTTTGGCGGTCTGTTCCAGCACGCGCTTGTGGCGCGGCTTTGGCCCAAGCAGATCGATGCGAAATGCGTACGGATCCTTGCCGGCGGAATGCGCCAGCTCGTCCATGAAACTTTCGGCGACGAAGCAGTTCAGCGCATGGCTGACCGAGCGCATGTAACCTACATCGATGCCGATTTCCTGCCGTGTGTAGTTCACCGCGACATTGGGCACGTCGTAGAAATAGTTCGCTGCGGCTTCGACGGCGAACGGGTCCACGCCCTTGTCCAGCCCGAACATGCGCGCGGTGATGGAGGGACCCGTGATGTGGAATTTCCACGCCGAGAGTTTGCCCTGCGCATCGAAGGCGCCGCTGATTTCATCGTAGCCCGGCGGCCGGTAAGTGTCGTGCGTGGTGTCGTCTTCGCGAGTCCACAGCAACTTGACCGGCTTGCCGACGGCCTTGGAGGCTTCGACAGCGGGTGGAATGAAGTCGATGTCGAGGCGCCGGCCGAAGCCGCCACCCAACAACGTCGTGAACACCCGCACCTGCTCAGGCTTCAGCCCGCACGCCTTGGCCGACACGGCCTGAGCCACCTGCTGAACCTGCGTGCCGACATACACATCGCAACCATCTGCCTTCACATCGGCCGTGCAGTTCATGGGCTCGAGCGTGGCGTGCGCCAGCAAGGGGAGCTCATAGACGGCGTTGACCGTCTTGGCGGCGCTCTTGAAAGCCGCGGCGACATCACCGGCCGCCAGCGCAGACAACCCTTTGTCCGTCGTCGCGCCTTTTTTCAGCGTGGCGCGAATCGCCGCATTGTTGAGTTTGGCATTCGGGCCTGCGTCCCATTCGATCTTGAGCGCATCGCGCGCCGTCTTCGCCTGCCAGAAATGCTCGGCCACCACGGCAACGCCGCCGGAAGTGTTGACCACCTTGACCACGCCGGGCATTTTTTCGGCCGTCGCAGCATCGAATGATTTGACCTTGCCACCCAGCATCGGCGGTTGCGCCAGCGAGGCGTACAACATGCCGGGCAATTTGACGTCGATGCCGTATTGCGCGCTGCCGTCGACCTTGCCCGGCGAGTCCAGACGCGCAACCCCCTGACCAATGATCTTGAAGTCGCCATAGGCCTTGAGTTTCACGTCCTTGGGCGGCGTCATCTTGGAGGCCGCTTCGGCGACGTCGCCGTAGGTGAGCACTTTGCCGTGCGCGTTGATGATGGTGGCGTTCGCCACGCGGCATTGACCGGGGTCCACGCCCCACTCCTGCGCCGCGGCGGCGATGAGCATGTGGCGGGTTTGAGCGCCGGCAGTGCGCAGCTTCACCCACGCATCCTGCACACTGGTGCTGCCGCCGGTGACCTGACCACCGACGAGTTTGTTGATATAGACATCGCCCGGCGGCGCTGCCTCCACCTGAATCTTATCCAGGGGGATTTCCAATTCCTCGGCGAGCAACTGGGTCAGCGACGTGTACACGCCCTGGCCCATCTCAGAACGATCCACCAACACGGTGATGGAATTGTCGCCTTTGATTTTCAACCAGGCATTGGGCTGACCGCCCAGACCGGCGCCCGCCTTGGCCGCAGGTTTGCTGTCGCAACCGGGAAGGGTCAAGGCGAGGATGAAGCCGCCGCTTACCGTCGCGGAGGCTTTCAAAAAGCCGCGGCGAGACAGGACGTCGAGTTCTTGCGCACTCATGCGTCCACCTTGAGCAATTCGGCAGCGCGGTGGATGGCCTTGCGAATGCGCGGATAGGTGCCGCAGCGACAGATGTTGCCGGCCATGGCCGTGTCGATATCCGCATCGGTCGGATTCGGGTTGCTCTTGAGCAACGCCGCCGCCGACATGATCTGGCCGGACTGGCAGTAGCCGCATTGAGGCACGTCGATTTCCAGCCAGGCTTTCTGCACCGCATGACTGCGGTCCTTGGACAAACCCTCGATGGTGGTGACGGACTTATCGGCGACGGCGCTCAACGGCACCTGACACGAACGTGTCGCCGCTGCGTCGATGATGACGGTACAGGCGCCGCACAGACCCATGCCGCAGCCGAACTTCGTGCCGGTCATGCCCAGATGATCGCGGATGACCCACAGGAGCGGCGTTTCCGGCGCAGCGTCGGTGCTCAGCGATTGACCGTTGACGGTAACCTTGATCATTCTAGAAACCCCCCTCGTAGACCTGCCGATCGCGGGTAATATAGCGCCGATGAGTCAAACTGGCACCAAAGAAACGCGCTGCGGCGGCGCTACGAACCTGCGCCCGTGACCCGCGCCGATTCACTCTACGGGCGCGGCTTTGCCATCGCCGTCACGGTCGTCCTGGGCTACGCCGTGCTGAAGATTCTGGCGCCCTTTACCGGCGCCATGACCTGGGCCATTTTTCTGGCCTTTCTGCTGCATCCGCTCAACCTGCGGCTGCGGCGCAGAACCCGCGGCACTGCCTCGGCGGCCGGCATTCTCACCGCGTTGACGCCGGTGGCCATCCTGCTGCCGTTGTCGGCCCTGTCTGTGCAATTCGTCGCGCAGGTGTCCACGCTGGTGGCGCAATTGCAGGCCGCCGCACGCAAATTCGACATTCACAGCATTCAGGACGTGGCGCAATTCCCGTGGATCGCCCGTTTGAATCAATGGGTGCAGGCACAGTTTTCCGTCAGCGCGGAGCAGATCCAGGGCTGGGTGTTGACGGGCTCGCAGGAAGCGCTGCAAATCGCGGCCAACTTGGGTAGTTCCCTGTTCCTCGGCACGCTGAACACGGTGGCGGCTTTCGTGCTGATGCTGTTTCTGCTGTTCTTCTTTCTGCGCGACGGCGATGCCATGTTCGCGCGCATTCGCGCGTTGATCCCGATGGAGGAGCGGCGCAAGGAGCGGCTGCTGTCGCATTCTCGCGATCTGACCCGTGCCATCGTTTTCGGCGCCGCCGTCACCTCGCTGGTGCAGGGACTGATCGTCGGCGTGGGATTCGCGATCTGCGGCCTGCCCTCGCCGGTGGTGTTCGGCGTTGCCGCGGCCCTGCTGTCCATGCTCCCCGTCGGCGGCACGGCCATTGTGTGGGTGCCCGGCGCGCTCGCCTTGTTCGCACAGAATCGCTGGGGCTTCGGTATTTTCATGGTGGTGTGGGGACTGTTGTCCTCCGGTGTGGACAATGTGCTGCGCCCGTTGCTGATCTCGGGCCGCGCGCCGATTTCCTCGCTGGCGGTATTCGTGGGGGTGCTGGGCGGCATCTCGGCATTCGGACCCATCGGCATCGTGATGGGCCCGGTCGTTCTGTCGTTGGCGCTGGTGCTGCTGAATTTTCTCGAAGAAGATCAGGTCTGATCCGCATCGCGGCGCACGCGGATCGTCTTTCCCCGCGCGCCTGACTTCCCAGTACAATCCGCGCCCTTATGGATGTCTCCCACCTGTTGGATTCCTTGAATGACGCGCAGCGCCAGGCCGTGGCCGCGCCGCAGGCACCCGTGTTGGTGCTGGCCGGCGCCGGCAGCGGCAAGACCCGCGTGCTCGTGCATCGCATCGCCTGGCTGATCCAGGTCGAGGGCGTTTCGCCACAAGGCATTCTGTCGGTGACCTTCACCAACAAGGCCGCCGCCGAAATGCGCGGGCGCGTCGAAACCTTGTTGCGCATTCCGGCCCACTCGCTGTGGATCGGCACCTTTCACGGACTCGCACACCGCCTGCTGCGCATGCATTGGCGCGAGGCGGGATTGACGCAGACCTTTCAGATTCTCGACAGCGACGATCAGGCGCGGATCATCAAGAAAGTGCTCAAGGCGTTGGATCTGGATGAGACGCGCTGGGTGCCGCGTGAAATCCAATGGTTCATCAATGCGCAGAAGGATGAGGGCCTGCGTCCGAAGCACATCAAGGACGACGGCGACCCCACGCGGCGGCAGCTGATCAAGATCTATCAGGCCTACGAGGACGCCTGCCAGCGCGCGCAGGTGGTGGATTTCGCGGAGCTGTTGCTGCGGGCGTATGAAATCTGGCGCGACAACCCGCCGCTGCTCGAGCATTACCGCAACCGCTTCCGGCATGTGCTGGTGGATGAATTCCAGGACACCAACACCATTCAATACAAATGGTTGAGCCTGCTCGCGGGGCCTGCCGGGATGCCCTTCGTGGTGGGCGATGACGACCAGTCGATTTATCGCTGGCGCGGCGCCCGTGTGGAAAACCTGAATCAGTTCCAGCGCGATTTCCCGGGCACGCAGCTGTTCCGTCTGGAGCAGAACTATCGCTCCACCGGCACTATTTTGAAGGTGGCGAACGCGCTCATCGCCAACAATTCCGGCCGCATGGGCAAGACGCTGTGGACCAGCGGTGAGGATGGTGACAAGGTCAAGATCTACGCCGCCTTCAACGAACGCGACGAGGCGGATTTCGTCATCAACCGCATCCGCGACTGGTCACAGCTCGGCGGCGCGCGCCGCGAAGTGGCCATCCTGTACCGCTCCAACGCACAATCGCGCGTGCTGGAAGAGGCGCTGCTGAACGCGCGCATTCCGTATCGCGTGTACGGCGGATTGCGCTTCTTCGAGCGCGCCGAGATCAAGGACGCGTTGGCCTATCTGCGGCTGATGTCCAGCCGCACCGACGACACCTCTTTCGAACGGGTGGTGAATCTGCCGACCCGCGGCATCGGCGCGAAAACGCTGGATACGGTGCGCGCCACTGCGCGCGCGAATGCGACCTCGCTGTGGGTGGCGGCCGGCGCCAGCATCCAGGAATTGCCGCAGAAGGCCGCGCAATCGTTGCATGCATTTTTGAGCCTGATCGAAAAAATGCACGCGGAGACCCAGAGCCTGGAATTGCATGAGAAGGTCGATCACGTGGTGCAGATCTCGGGGCTGATCGAGCATTTCAAAAAGGAAAAGGGCGAGCGCGGCGAAGCGCGCATCGACAACCTGGCCGAATTGGTCAGCGCCGCGCGCGGCTTCACGCTCGAAGCCGACAGCGAACTCTCGCCGCTGGATTCCTTCCTCGCGCACGCCGTGCTCGAATCGGGTGAGGCGCAGGGCGACGCCTGGGACGACTGCGTGCAGATGATGACGTTGCATTCGGCCAAGGGCCTGGAGTTTCCGCTGGTGTTCATGACCGGCATGGAAGACGGCCTGTTTCCACATCAACGTTCCATCGCCGAACTGGCGAGCCTCGAGGAGGAACGCCGGCTGTGTTATGTCGGCACCACGCGCGCCATGAAGCAGCTGTATCTGACCTATGCCGAGCAGCGACGCCTGCATGGCGTGGACACCTTCGGTCAGGCCTCGCGCTTCATCAGCGAATTGCCCGCTGATCTGCTGGACGAAGTGCGCCCGCGCGTGCAGGTATCGCGGCCGGTGTACGTGGGCCGCAAGAATCAGAGCCTGGAGGAGCCGGCGCCCACCGGCATGCGCATGGGCAGCCGTGTGCGTCATTCGAAGTTCGGCGACGGCGTGGTCCTGAATTTCGAGGGCAATGGCCCGCATGCGCGCATTCAGGTGAATTTCGAGCGGCAGGGCACCAAATGGCTGATGCTGTCCTACGCCAATCTCGAGGTGGTGTAAAATAGCGGCACTGTGAAAATCATCATCCTGGGTGCCGGGCAGGTCGGTCGCACCGCCGCCTATCACCTGTCCCGCGAAGAAGCCAATGACGTCACCGTCATCGACACCGATGAGGCGACCTTACGGGACCTGCAGGACCGGCTGGACATCCGCACCGTCAACGGCAACGCCGCCAGCCCCGCCACGCTGGAAGCAGCCGGCATTCACAACACCGACATCCTGGTCGCGCTCACCAACAGCGACGAAGTCAACATGCTGGCTTGTCAGATCGCGTGGACGCTGTACAAGACGCCGAAGAAAATCGCCCGTGTACGCTCCTCCGACTACACCGAGCGCGAGCATCTGTTCGGTGAAAACGCCGTCGCTGTCGACGTGTGGATCAGTCCGGAACAGCTCGTCACCGAATACATCGCGCGTCTGATCCACTATCCCGGCGCGCTGCAGGTGTTGGATTTCGCCGAAGGCCGCGTGCGGCTGGTGGGCGTGCGCGCGCTCAAAGGTGGCCTGCTGGTGGGGCAGCAACTGCGCACACTGCGGGAGCACATGCCCAAGACGGACGCGCGCGTCGCCGCCATCTATCGCGCCGGCCGCAGCATCAAGCCCGAAGGCGCCACCGTCATCGAAGACGGCGACGAAGTGTTCTTTCTGGCGGCGCGCAAGGACATCCGCTCCGTGATGAACGAGATGCGCCGCGAAGAAGCGCCGGCGCGCCGCGTGGTCATCGCCGGTGGCGGCAACATCGGCTTTCGTCTCGCACGCATTTTGGAAGCCAAGAATCAGGTGAAATTGATCGAGCGCGATTCCAAACGCGCGCGCAAGATCGCCGAGCGGCTGCAGAACACCATCGTGCTGCACGGCGATGCGGCCGATGAAGAATTGCTGCTCGAAGAAAACATCGACAGCACTGACGTGTTCGCATCGCTGACCAATTCAGAAGAGGCCAATATTCTCTCCGCCATGCTGGCCAAGCGCCTCGGCGCGCACAAGGCCATGGCGCTGATCAACAAGCCTGCGTATGCCGACCTCATCGAAAACGGCGCCATCGACATCGCGATTTCGCCGCAGACGGTGACCATCGGCTCGCTGCTCACGCACGTGCGGCGCGGCGATGTGGTGCGGGTGCACAGCTTGCGCCGCGGCGCGGCCGAAGCGCTCGAAGCGGTGGTGCACGGCGATGCCGACAGCTCGAAGGTCATCGGCCGGCGCATCGAGGACATCTTGCTGCCCGAAGGCACGACGCTGGGCGCGTTGGTGCGCGGCGAGGACGTGATCATCGCCCACCACGACACCACCATTCAGGCCGATGACCACCTGATCCTGTTCTCCACCGACCGCCGTCACATCGACGCGGTGGAGAAGATCTTTCAAGGTTCCGCCTCCTTCCTATGATCACTGGCCACCAGTACTCATGAATTGCGTTAC
>JANMXI010000060.1:0-2510 GCA_031394735.1 Pseudomonadota bacterium
CACGCGCGGCCTCGGCGCCGGCGCGGATGCGGTCGCACGCGAGCTCGAGATCGAACAAGGGTTGGTCGCTGCGGCCGCTGGTATCTTCGATGTTGCAACCAACCGCACCGGCTTCGAGTGCGCCTCGCACAGTGGCCGCCACGTCTTCCGGAGTAGGGCCATAACCGGCCTCGAGATCCGCCGTCACCGGAACCGGAACCGCCGCGACAATCTGCGCGACGCACTCAATCATGCGATCCCGGCTCACCCGCTGTCCGTCCGGCAGTCCCATTGCGAACGCCACGCCCGCGCTGGTGGTTGCAATCGCCGAAAAACCCGCCTCGGCCATCATGATGGCGCTGCCGGCGTCCCATGCGTTCGGAAGGACTACGATTCCGGGCTCGACATGGCTCCGCGCGAATTTCTCGCCTTTCTCGGTTTGACTGATCATGACGCTCTTCCTTACCTTGGCGGTTGTTCCCCGGTTGCTAGAATATTTCCTGCTGGTGCTCTCCGAGCAGCGGCGGAGGCCTGGCGGAATCGATCGGCGTCGCCGACATCCTGATCGGGCTCGCCGTCATCTTTAATCTGCCCGCCGGAGCGTAAGGGACTTCGACCACCATGCCTCGCGCCCTGACCTGGGGATCGTCGAACACCCGATCGATGGTGAGGATCGGGCCGCAGGAAACGCCGGCTGTGGCCAGGGCTTCGGTCCAATCGGCGACCGAACGGGCGCGGAAAAGGTCTTCAAGCAGCGGCGAAACGACTGCGCGATGGCGCACTCGCTCAGAATTCGTGGCAAAACGCTCGTCCTGTGCGATTTCGGGCCGGCCGGCCACTTCGCAAAGTTTCCTGAACTGGACATCGTTCGCGGCTGCGACGATGACGTAACCGTCCGCACATTCGAAAACCTGCGACGGCACCACGCTCGGATGCACGCCACCGTTTCTTTTCGACACGACACCGGCGCCGAGATAGGCGGAAGCGATGTTGGCCATCGACGCGACGCCGACGTCGAGCAGACCGATGTCGATATGCTGGCCTTCGCCGGTTTGTTTCCGGTGCAGCAGCGCTGCCAGGATTCCGATGACCGAATATTGTCCGGACATCAGGTCCACCACCGCGACGCCGACTCTTTGCGGCGTCGTGCCCGGCCTGTCCTCCGGTTCGCCGGTCACGCTCATCAGGCCGCACATCGCTTGGGCGATTGGGTCATATCCCGCCCGTTCCGCGTAGGGGCCCGTCTGGCCGAAGCCCGTAATCGAGCAATAGATCAACCCCGGATACAACTTGTGCAGTGATGCATAGTCGAGCCCATGGCGGGCAAGATCGCCGACCTTATAGTTTTCGACCAGAACGTCGCACTTGCCGGCCAGTTCTCGAATCCGGTTTTGTGCGTGCGCATCGGCGAGATCCAGCGTGACCGATTTCTTGCCGCGATTGCAGCAGACAAAGTAAGTGGTCTCGGAGGTATCGTTGCCCTGCACGTCCCTCACATACGGTGGCCCCCAGCCGCGCGTATCGTCGCCTGTTCCCGGTCGCTCGACCTTGATGACTTCCGCGCCGAGATCGGCGAGGATCTGCGTCGCGAATGGCCCCGCCAGAATGCGCGTCAGGTCAAGCACTCGTATTCCCTTCAGGGGTCCGGTCATAGAATTTCCGTGATTGGTGATTGGTGATTGGTGATTGGTGATTGGTGATTGGTGATTAAGAAGTGTAGTGCTTGGTCCCGCTTTTGCCAGTCACCATTTACCAATCACCAGTCACATCTTCTCAGTCCGGCGTAGCGCCGGACATCTTTACGATCGGGCGCCACTTCTCGATTTCCTCCCGCACCAGTTTCGCAAAAGCCGCCGGAGTACTGCTCTGCGGATCGAAGCCCGCCTCCAACAGGCGGGCTCGCGCTTTCGGTTCGTCGATTGCCGCAATCAGATCGCGCTGCAGCCGCTCTACGATCGGCTTCGGCGTCCCTGCGGGGACGAATATGCCGAGCCAGGAATGCGCGCTATAGCCCTTCAATCCGGATTCATCGACGGTTGGCACATCAGGCAGCAGCGGGGACCGGATTTTCGAAGCCACGGCAATTGCACGCAATCTGCCCGCGCGGATGTGAGGCAGCGCCGATGCGATGCTGTCGAACATCACCTGCGTACGACCGCCGATCAGGTCGATCAGTGCCGGGGCGCTGCCGCGATAAGGCACGTGCACCATGTTGATTGCCGCCAGGTGCTTGAGCAGCTCGGCTTCGAGATGGGAAACGGTCCCGCTGCCTTGCGAGGCTATGTTCAGGCTGCCGGGCTGTCTCCCTGCAATCTGAATCAGCTCCGGTACTGACTTTACCGCCAGGTCGACATTCACCAGCAGCACATGCGGAACATTCGCTACCAGCGATACCGGAACGAGATCCTTGACCAGATCGTAGTCGAGTTTTGGATAAAGCGTGGCCGAAATGGCGTACACGGAAGCCGGCCCCATCAACAGCGTGTAACCGTCGGCAGGCGCATGCGCCGCAAGCACTGCCCCCAGGTTGG
>JANMXI010000061.1:0-40896 GCA_031394735.1 Pseudomonadota bacterium
GTTCATCCTGACGGGTGGCCAATGCCTCGAGACGCCGAAGTGACGAGCGATACGTTCTTCCTGTCAATGCGACAACCGGCTCGCCGCACGCACTGTGGCAACCGAAAGGACTATGCGCTGGTATCAGTCAGCGTCAGTGCGATCGCTCCTCCGCACGTAGCAACTCACTCAGTAGCTCTGCGCTCTGGTGAAAGTGATGTGCCCACCGGGGCAATTCCGGCGCCACAGCTCCATCTGCGTGGTCACCCAAGAACACCTGCGGATCGACCAGACCGTCCGGGCCCTTAAACGCGCCGCGAATAGCAACGACGCCGACAACGCGTTCGTCGCGCACGAATCGATGTTCGAGAAAACCCCACTTGTGATCCCAACCGACAAGTCGCGTTTGAATATCAAATCGTTGGAATGGCGTCAATTCGCGCCGGAACTTTGCGAGGGAATCTGCTACCACGGGGAACGCCTTGTGCCGACGCGCGGTCGCGAGCACGCCACTGCGAAGAAACCAATCGATTCTTCCAATATCCGCCAACGCCAGGTATCGCCCATTGTTGACGTGAAGATTGAAATCCAGATCATTCGGCCACACACGCAGCTGGATACGGGTGGTCGAAGATAAATCAACTTTTGGCCCCGCAAGTGCGCCAACGCCGGCGCGGAGCAAACGAAACCAAGGATACATCGCTATTCTCTTTAAGGGGGCACGTGAGCAGTCTACCCTTGGATAGGTCCCTTAATCATCCGTAACGTGCGCCCGGCGACAGTAAGCGCGTCGGCTCGCACACCCGGAAAACTTATCCAGCGCCATCGCCAGAATCAGCGCCGAGAACGCCGTCCTCGAGTAGCCGTTTGTGCTGCAGAATCCTTCGGCTCAGGCAGCGTCACTGCCGTGCGAAGATTCGGATACGGAGCAGTCTTGTGCGGAATGGCCATCGCCTCGACGAAATGCTGTTGGAATCGCGGCTCGATTGCCGTTTCGATCTTTTCAACGCGGCGCACGATCTCTTCAATCGCCGTGCGGGAAGTTGAGTCCAGCAGCGCAATGCGCGCTCCCGTGCCCGCAGCATTGCCGGCCGAGCCGACCTTGGACAAATCGCAGTCGGGAATCATCCCCAGGATCATCGCGTACTTGACGTCGATGTGGCTGCCGAAGGCGCCGGCGAGGCGGATGCGGTCGACGGTTTCGACGCCGAGCTTTTCCATCAGCAGGCGGATGCCTGCGTATAGCGCAGCCTTGCCCAATTGAATGGCGCGCACATCGTTCTGCGTGATCTGCAGCGTCACTTCGCCACGACGCAGCACGTAGGCGAAGGTACGGCCGTTGACGACGATGCGATCGGATTGCGCCGCAAGCGCTCCATCGATGACGCCGTCCTGATTGATCACGCCGCTCAGATACATCTCAGCGATGACTTCGATGATGCCGGAGCCGCAGACGCCGGTGATGTTGGCGTCACCGAATTGCGGATCGTCCGACCAGAACTCGTTGCCAATGATCTTGAAGCGCGGCTCGAGGGTCTTCGGATCGATGCGCACGCGCTCGATGGCGCCGGGAGCGGCGCGCTGGCCGCAGCTGATCTGCGCGCCCTCGAAGGCCGGACCTGTGGGACTGGAGCAGGCCAGCATGCGTTCGCGATTGCCGAGCACGATCTCGGCGTTGGTGCCAACGTCCACCAGCAACGTCAGCTCGTCGGACAGGTCGGGTCGTTCGGCCAGAATCATGCCGGCCGTGTCGGCGCCAACATGCCCCGCGATGCACGGCAGCAGGTAGATGCGCGCATTCGGGTGAATGTTCAATTCCAGCGCCTTGGCCGTGACGGTCAGCGCCTGATCCACGGCGAGCGCGAACGGCGCGCCGCCCAACTCCACCGGATCGATGCCCAGCACGAGGTGATGCATGATGGGATTGCCGACGATGGTGGACTCGAGGATATCCTGCGCGGTCACCCCGGCAGTGGCGGCCACTTCCGCCGCGAGCGTGCTCAGGGCTTCACGCACCGCGCTGGTCATCTGCACGAAGCCGCCCGGATTCATCATCGAATACGACACGCGGCTCATCAGGTCTTCGCCGAAGCGGATCTGCGGATTCATGACGCCGGCGGCCGCCACCAGCTCACCGCTGAGCAGATCGCACAGATGCGCCGCGATGGTGGTGGAGCCCACATCCACTGCCATCCCATAGGCCTTCTCATGAAACCCTGGCCAGACGGCGATGAGTTGTTTGCCGGCGTGCACGGCGACTGTGACCTTCCATTGACCGGCGCGCAAGGTCGGCTGCAATACCTGCAACGTACTCAGGTCGCATTCCAAACCCGACAACTGCCATTCAGATTCCAGCGCATCCATCAGCCGTCGCAAGTCCCCGGAAGGGTCGTGCATATCCGGCTGCTGCACCTCGACATAGTGCAGCCGGATGAGCGGATTCAACTTGATGTCGCGCGTGTCGGCGTCCTTGCGCACCACCTGGCGATGCACCTGGCTGCTAGAGGGCACATCGACCACCACATCGCGCAGGACTTTGGCCGAACAGGACAAGCGGCGCCCGTCCGCCAGCGTCTGCCGTTTGGCGTAGCGCATTTCCGGTTCGCTCAACGGCGTGAGACTGTCCGCCCGCGAACTGATGCCGTGCTTGGCGAACTCGCCCTCCGCCACCAGAATCTGGCAGCGTCCGCAGATACCTCGTCCACCGCAGACCGAGTCGATGTCAACGCCCAGCGAACGCGCCGCCTGCAGCAGCGGCGTTCCCACCGGGAAGCGACCACGCTTTCCCGACGGCGTGAAGACGACCAGGGCTTCAGCGACCTCAGACACGGCGGCGCATGCCTACTTCGCGACGGCCGCGCGAGGCGGTGCCATCGGCGCCTGTAGGCGGCGCCTCACGGAACTTGCGGATCCACCGCGCGCAGTCCGGGTCGTGGCCCATCATGACGTCCGCGCCCATGCAAGCCTTGACGGTTTCCAGATGCAGCGGATTGGTGATGGCCGAGGTCAACCCTGACGCGATCGCCATGGTGAGGAAGGCACTGTTGATGCCGTCACGATTGGGCAGACCGAAGCTGACATTGGACGCACCGCAGGTCGTGTTCACTTTCAATTCATCGCGCAGTCGGCGCACCAGTCGCATCACCTGCACGCCGGCCTGATTGATCGCACCGATGGGCATGACCAGCGGATCCACGACCACGTCGCTGACCGGAATGCCATGATCCTGAGCGCGCTCGACGATGCGCTTGGCGACCGCGAAGCGCACATCCGGATCTTCGGAGATGCCGGTCTCATCGTTGGAAATCGCCACCACGGCGGCGCCGTATTTCTTCACCAGCGGCAACACCTGTTCCAGGCGCTCTTCCTCACCAGTGACCGAGTTCACCAAGGCCTTGCCCTTGTACACGGCGAGGCCCGCTGCCAGTGCCGCCACGATGGAGGAGTCGATGGACAGCGGCACATCGGTGATCGACTGAACCAACTGAATAGCCCTGGCCAGAATCGCCGGCTCATCGGCCAGTGGAATACCGGCATTCACATCCAACATATGCGCACCCGATTCGATCTGCGCGCGCGCATCGGACTCGACACGGCTGTAGTCACCGGCCAACATTTCTGCGGCCAGAATCTTGCGACCGGTGGGATTGATGCGCTCGCCGATGATGACGAAGGGTCGGTTGAAACCGATGATGACTTCGCGGGTGGCGGAACTGATGATGGTATCGGTCATGATGCGGTCCTGCTTTCCAATGATGTTTGATCGCGGCCCGGGTACCACGGCACTCGTCCGGCCAGCACGCCCGAGCGCTGGATGACCTCGGCGACGGATTCCTCCTGCCGGTAGGCCATCAAATGTACGCCGTGAACGCCCTTGAGTTCGCGGACTTCCTGAATCAACTCGACGCAGATGTTGCGCCCTTCGCGCGCTTGATCCTGCGCGCCCTGCATGCGTTCGATCATTGCATCGGGGATGAACAGACCCGGCACATTGTCGCGCATCCACGTCGCCGCCTTGGCCGAGCGCAGCGGGCCTACGCCCACCAAGATGTAGATCTTGCCGAGCAATCCCAGATCGTCGATGCGCGTCATGAACTGACGCAGTCGCTGCGTATCGTACACATACTGCGTCTGGATGAACTGAGCGCCGGCGGCGATTTTCTTGGCGAGCCGATGCGGCCGCCACTCAAACGGCGGAGCGCACGGGTTTTCCGCCGCGCCCAGAAATACGCGCGGCGAGTAGGTGATCTTGCGGCCGCTCTGAAAGCGGTGCTCATCGCGCAGCGTGCGCGCAATATCGAGCAGCGAGACACAATCCAGATCGAACACGGGCTTGGCCTGCGGATGATCGCCCGCCTGCACGCCATCGCCGGTTAGGCACAGAATGTTGCACACGCCCATGGCGGCGCCACCGAGAATATCGCCCTGGATCGCGATGCGGTTCTTGTCGCGGCAGGAGATCTGCATGATGGGCGCGTAGCCGACGCGCGTCAGCAGCGCACACACACCGAGGCTCGACATGTGGCAGTTGGCGCCGCTGCCGTCGGTGGCATTGATCGCATCGACGTAGCCGTCGAACACACGCGCGCGTTTGTAGACATCTTCAGGGTCGGCCGAATCCGGCGGCGCCAGTTCGCTGGTGACGGTGAATCCGCCGGCGCGCAGGATGCGCTCGAATCGTCCGGGGGAGACATGTCCGGGCAGAATCGGCAGCGGATAGCCGGGAACCGGTTCGTCGTCGAATCTCACGGCTTGCCACCCGCTGCCGGCGCGGCCGTCTTTTCACGCACGACCCGCAGCCAGGACGAATGCCCCTGTGCGCGGCGGTCCACGGCGAACTGCACGCCTTCCATGGTCTCGACACCGCCGGGTATCCGTTGCGCACCGTCAAAGGCGGCAACCCACACGCAGCGCATCTCGGGTTTGACTTCGCAGTGGCCGTTCTCGCGTACGCCGCCGCAAGGACCATTGCGCAGATTCTTTGGGCAATTCATCGGACAGGACATGCCGGTGGAACTGAGCACGCATTGCCCGCACATCTGGCAATCGAACAGCAGGCCTTTGACATTGCGTTCGGCGAACGCGAACGGCTTCTCCAGACGCTGATGCCCGATCGAGCGCCACAACGGCGCCAGTCGCACCAGCACAGCCTCGAAGCCGCGGTAGAAACGATTCAGGCCGCGCGCATGCCGGACCGACCATTGACGCACGGCGTACATGCGTTACGCCGCCAGACCCTTATTGCGGATCATGCGCTCGAGTTCCTCGTCCGAATACTGCGCCTCAAGTTTGGCGGATTCGGCCGCGACTACCGCGTTGATGTCCTCATCGCACGGCACCGGCGCGCTGCGCTTCCAGTCGGCCAGGTACGCATCAGAACTGCCCTTGCCCGCGCGCATCGCGGCGCGATCGATGGCGTCCTGAAACCGCTGTGACAGTTGGATCTTGGCGGTTTCACGGCCGCGCTTTGCGAGCACCTGTGCAGGTATATCGCGCCAGGAAATGATGATCAACGTTGCCATACGATGCCCTTCTCGTCCGCCGCGAAGCGCGCCAGGCCGGTGCCTAGGTCGCCGTAGCCGGTGGCACGATATTCAAACGTGAGGTTCAGTCGCGCGGCGATGGCCAGCGCCTCTTCGATAGCACCGGCTTCCGGGCGCTGCGCCAGGTAGACCAAGCGTTTGTAATTGCCGAAATACACACTTTGCAGTTCGGGGTTCTTGTCGATCCCCAGGCCCTGGATCACCAGCCGCTCGAAATGCCGCAGCAGAAAATCCGTGAGATAGAAGCTGCCGATCTCTTCCTCTGCAAGCGCTGCAAAGGCCGCCGCGCCTGCAAAGAATTCGTAGCAATGCGCCCCCGGGATGCGGTCCACGCCCTCCTCGATCAGCACCTTGTCTAGCAGTCCGCCGGTGCCGCAATCGGCATAGGCGACAAAGATGTGTGGATATTCGTCACGATTGGCGCGGATCTTGGCCTGCACCGCGGCGGGAATCTTTTCCGGGCGATTGTGTAATTCCGGCGGCAAGCATTGCACGTCGAAAGCCGCCCAGCCGTTGATGCGCTTCAGCTCCGCCACTTCATGCGCAAGCGCTCCGCAGGCAATCACCAATGCGCGGGCCTCGCGTAACATGGATTGTCTAGTTGGCGCGGGCTTGCGCGCGGCGGGCCGCAATCAGGTTCTTGGCGGTTTCCACGGCGATACCGGCGTCGCGGCAATAGGCATCCGCACCCACGGCCTTGCCGAATTCCTCGTTGAGCGGCGCACCGCCGACGAGCACGATGTACTTGTCGCGCAGGCCTTTCTGCTTGAGCGTGTCGATGACCACCTTCATGTACGGCATGGTCGTGGTCAGCAGCGCTGACATTCCCAGAAAATCCGGCTTATGTTTTTCCAGCGCGTCGAGGTATTTCTCAACCGCGTTGTTGATGCCCAGATCGATGACTTCGAAGCCTGCGCCCTCGAGCATCATCGATACCAAATTCTTGCCAATGTCGTGGATGTCGCCTTTGACGGTGCCGATGACGATCTTGCCGATCGGTTCGACGCCGGTCTCGGCCAGCAGCGGGCGCAGGATTTCCATGCCGCCCTTCATGGCATTGGCGGCCAACAGCACCTCGGGGACGAACAGGATGCCGTCACGGAAGTCGATGCCGACGATGCGCATACCCTCGACCAGGGCCTCGTTGAGGGTTTTTTCGGCCGACCAGCCGCGCTCAAGGAGTATGTGGGTCGCGAGTTCGACCTCTTCCTTCAGCCCGTTGTACAGGTCGTCGTGCACCTGTTCGATGAGTTCGTCCGTAGCCAATGTGCGTAGATCGAACTCGCCTTCTGCTTGGTCAGTCATAACCGCCCTTAAACGCCGCGTGCGCGGATGCACGCGCCGCTAATGGTATGTCGCAATCGGACACGTGACTAGCGGCTTCGCGACAGCGGCATGCCCAATGACGACATACTATAAAGACTATGCAATTCGACACACAACACGTCTACATCCTGACCGCCACCTGCGCCAGCCGCATGGGCACGACTGCCGCCGTGACCGGCTTTTTAGCCCAGCACCGGCTCTACATCATGGAGATGCAGCAGTTCGACGACACGATGACGCAGCGCTTCTTCGTGCGCGTCACCTTCTGCGGGGTGCAGGGCGAACCGCTGGACGTCGAGAAACTGCGCAAGGATTTCCTCTCCATCGCCTCGGTGGAGCAGATGCAATGGGCCATCCACGACGGCACGCACCGCAGTCGAGTCATGATTCTGGTATCCAACCTGGATCATTGCCTGGAAGACCTCCTATACCGGCATCGCACCGGTGAGTTAAAGATGGACATCACCGCCATCGTTTCCAACCACACCAAGATGGAACCTGTTGCGCGGCAACACGGCATTCCGTTCAAACACATGCCGATCACGCCCGACACCAAGGCGGACCAGGAATCAAAACTTTACGATCTGGTCGAGTCGACCGGTACCGATCTCGTGGTCCTGGCCCGCTACATGCAGATTTTCTCCGATGCGCTGTGCAAGCGTCTGCGCGGCAAAGCCATCAACATCCATCATTCGTTCCTGCCCGGATTCAAAGGCGCCAAGCCCTATCATCAGGCGCATGCCCGCGGGGTAAAGCTGATCGGCGCAACCGCGCACTACGTCACCGGCGATCTGGACGAAGGTCCGATCATCGAGCAGATGGTGGAACGCGTGGATCACAGCTTCACGCCGGAGATGCTCACCGCCGCCGGGCGCGACTCGGAACGTCGAGCGCTCTCCACAGCCATCCGACTGCTGCTCGAACACCGCGTGTTCCTAGACGAGAACAAGACCGTCGTCTTCAAGTAACGATCAGGTCACTGTAGCGTTCTGGCGCTCGACGCTGGGCGGATGGCCGAACTGATTGCGATAGCACTTGGAAAAATGCGGCGGTGACTGAAAGCCGCAGGCCGTGGTGATGTCCATGATGGGCATCGCGGTCTGCAACAGCAGTTCGCGCGCGCGGCGCAGACGCATTTCCAGGTAGTAACGTTTCGGCACGCAATTCAGATGCCGTTTGAACAGGCGCTCGATCTGACGCCGCGACAATCCGGTCGCTTTGGCAATGCGGTCCAGCGACATCGGCTTTTCGATGTGCTCCTCCATCAATTGCGCCACCTTGATCAGGCTTCGATGCGAGGGCCCCACCTGCGCGCGCAGCGGCACGTACTGGCGGTCCTTGTCGCTGCGCACCCGCTCCACCATGAACTGCTCGGACACGAGCTGCGAAATGCGCGGCCCGAGTTTGAGACGGATCAGGTTCAACATCAGATCCAGCGGCGCCGTGCCGCCTGAACAGGTGAAACGGTCACGGTCGATGCTGAAGATCTGATCGCTGATGCGCACGCGCGGAAACTCCTCGCGCAGCGCCGACAGATTTTCCCAGTGGATGGTGGCCTGAAAATTATCCAGCAGTCCGGCCTTGGCCAGCGCGTACCCGCCGGTACACAACGACCCCAGTGGCACGCGACGCTCGGCCAGGCGCCGCAAGGCGGAACCGAGGGCCGGCGACACGGCTTCACGCACGTTCACGCCGCCACAGACGAACACGATATCGGCCAGGCCGACCTTGTCCAACGCGGTGGTGGGCGCCAATTCCAGTCCGCTGCTGGATTTCACGGGTAGTCCGTCCAGGCTGACGATGGACCACTCGTACAGCGTCTGGCCGGTGATCCGGTTGGCCATCCGCAGCGGCTCCAGGGCATTGGAAACCGCGATCAACGAGTAGTTGGGCAGCGTTAAAAACGCATACCGGTGCTTGCGGGTCGCAGCAATAGGCTCCATTACCGATAGTATGCCATTGGCCGCGGCGTGGCGCATTTCCGATAGGGCCTGTCGCAAATGGAGTTGTCAGCGCCGATCCGCTAGCTACACTGCCTTGCATGAAAACACATGCGCGGGTCGTCGTTATCGGTGGCGGTGTCGTGGGCGTCAGCACGCTCTATCACTTGGCTCTCAAAGGCTGGTCGGACGTGGTGCTGCTGGAACGCACCGAACTGACGGCCGGGTCGACCTGGCATGCCGCCGGGCTCCTGCCCTTGTTCAACATGAGCTACACCGTCGGCCAGTTGCACAAATACTCGGTGGATCTGTACAAGCGCCTGCCGGCGGAGACCGGACAGGACGTGAGCTTCCACGTGACCGGCAACCTGCGCCTGGCCACCTGCCGCGAACGCATGGACGAATACCTGAAGTACTGCGGTACCGCCAATACCATCGGCGTGCCCTTCCAGGTCATCAGCCCGGCCGAGGTCAAGAAGCTGTGGCCGCTGGCGGAACTGGGCGGCAGCGCGGACACCCCCGCCATTGTCGGTGCGCTGTACCACCCCGACGACGGGCATATCGCCCCTGCCGACCTGACCATGGCGCTGCGCAAAGGCGCGCGCTCGCGCGGCGCGCAGATTTACGAGCAGACCGAGGTCACGTCCGCACAACGCACGCCGTCCGGCGAATGGAAACTCACCACCACCAAGGGCGAGATCATCGCCGAGCACGTGGTGTGCGCCACCGGCAACTACGGACGCCAGACCGGCAAGCTGTTCGGGCTGAACGTGCCATCGATCCCGGTGGAACACCAGTACATCGTCTACGACGAGTCGCCGGAACTGGCGGCCTATCGCAAAGCTGGCGGCAAGGAGCTCGCGGTGTTACGCGAATCCGACCAATCCTACTACCTGCGTGAAGAGCGCATGGGCTGGATCCTCGGGCCGTATGAGGCCGGAGCCCCTGCTCGCTTTGCCGACGGCGTTCCCGACTGGTTCGGCAAGAACCTGTTCGAAGGCGATCTGGACCGTTTGCTCCCGCATGTCGAAGCGGCCACCCGGCGCGTGCCTGCGTTGGCGAACTGCGGCATCAAGGACATCGTCAACGGCCCCATCGCCTATACGCCGGACGGCAGCCCGCTGATCGGGCCGGCCTGGAACGCGCGCAATGTCTGGCTCAATGAAGGCCACAGTTTCGGCATCACGGCCGCGGGCGGCTCGGGGTGGCAGTTGGCCGAATGGATCACCGAAGGTGAACCCGGCATCGACATGCTCGCCGTGGATCCGCGCCGCTATGGTCCGTACACCAGCAAGCGTTACGTGGTGCAGAAGAACGAGGAAACCTACCGCAACGTCTTCGTCATCCATTTCCCGGATGAAGAGCGTGCCGATGCGCGGCCGGCCAAGACCAGCCCCGTGTACGACAAGATCGCCGCCATGGGCGGCGTCTTCGGCCAGCGTTACGGCTGGGAACGCGCCAATTGGTTCGCGCCGGCCGGCGTTGAGCGCAAAGACGTATGGAGCTTCCGCCGCTCGAATTATTTTGAGCACGTGGGCAATGAATGCCGGCTGATGCGCGAGAAGGTCGGCGTCATCGACCTCACGCCATTCACCAAATTCGACGTATCGGGTCCCGGCGCTTCGGATTGGCTCGACAACCTGGTCGCCAACAAGGTGCCGACCAAGATCGGCCGCATGGCGCTGTGCCATGCCCTCACCCCGAAGGGCGGAATCCGCTCTGAGTTCACCATCACCAAGATCGAGGAACAGCGCTTCTACGTGGTCAGCGCCGGCGCCGCCGAGCGCTTCGACGGCGACTATCTGCAGCGCCATCTACCCACCGACGGCAGCGTGCAGCTGCGCAACATCACCACCAGCCGCGGCTGCTTCGTCGTCGCCGGACCCAAGGCGCGCGACGTCCTGGCGCCGCTGTGCGATGTGCCGTTGGACAATGCCTCCTTCCCCTGGCTCTCCGGTCAGGTCACCGAAGTGGGTCTGGCCACCGACGTCTATCTGCTGCGCGTGAATTTCGTGGGCGCACTGGGCTGGGAACTGCACTTCCCGATCGAGTACGCGCACCACCTGTTCGATGCGATCTTCGCCTCAGGAAAAGCGCATGGCATCGGCATGGTCGGCATGCGCGCCATGGAATCGCTGCGCATGGAAAAGTCCTACCGCATGTGGGGCACCGACATGACGCGCGACTACACGCCGTTTGAAACCGGCCTAGATCGCTTCGTCCGCATGAGCAAGCCGGCCTTCATCGGCAAGGCCGCGCTGGAAAAGCAGCAGGCCGCCGGCGTGCCGAACCGTTTCGTGACCCTGGAAGTGCATGGCGTGACGGACGCGGATCCGCTCGGCAACGAGCCCCTGTTCGACAAGAGCGGCACGATCGTCGGCCGTGCGACCTCGGGCTACTATGGCCACGCACTGAAAAAGAGCCTCGCCATCGGCTACGTCAAACCGGAATTCGCGCCGGTGGGCACTCAATTGCAGATCGAGATCCTGGGCGAGCGCAAGTCCGCCACGGTACTGGTCGATTCGCCATTCGATCCCGAAAACGCGGCGCTGAAGGCGTAGACTCAAGGCCTATGACGCGGCAAAGATTTTCGGCACTCTCGCTTTTTTTGCGAGGGCTGTCCCGTCACCGTAGCTGGCAGATTCAGTGGCGCAAGCCCACGCCGAAGCCGGCGTATGACGCGGTGATCGTGGGCGGTGGCGGCCATGGCCTGGGCGCTGCCTACTATCTGGCGGCGGAACACGGCATGACCAACATCGCCGTCCTGGAAAAGGGCTGGATCGGCGGTGGCAACACCGGCCGCAACACCACCATCATCCGCTCCAACTACCTGTTCGATGAAAGCGCGGCCTTGTACGACCACTCGGTGAAATTGTGGGAGGACCTGGCGCAGGTCCTGAACTACAACGTCATGTTCTCGCCGCGCGGCGTCATGATGCTGGCGCACACCGTGCACGATGTGCAGTCGGCCCAGCGCCACATTCATGCCAATCGTTGCAACGGCGTCGACAACGAATGGCTGACGCCGGAACAGGCCAAGGAATTCTGTCCACCGTTGAACATCAGCGACAACATCCGCTATCCGGTGCTGGGGGCGGCATTACAGCGGCGCGGCGGCACCGCACGGCACGACGCGGTGGCCTGGGGCTATGCGCGCGCGGCGGATGCGCTGGGCGTGGACATCATCGAAAACTGCGAGGTCACGGGCATGGTCCGCGACCCGAGCGGCGCGATCGCGGCGCTGCAGACGACGCGCGGCGAAATCCGCACACGCAAGGTGGGCGTATCCGCCGCCGGCAATACCAGCGTGGTGCTGCGCATGGCGGGCGTGGATCTGCCACTGGAAAGCTATCCGCTGCAGGCACTGGTCTCCGAGCCCATCAAGCCTGTGTTTCCCTGCGTGGTGATGTCCAACACCGTGCATGCCTACATCAGCCAATCCGACAAGGGCGAGCTGGTGATCGGCGCGGGCACCGACGCCTACACCTCGTACACGCAGCGCGGCGCCTTGCACATCAACAATCACACGCTGGATGCAATCTGCGAATTGTTCCCGATGTTTCGGCGCATGCGCATGCTGCGCAATTGGGGCGGCATCGTTGATGTCACGCCGGACCGCTCGCCCATCATCGCCAAAACGCCGGTTCCCGGACTGTATGTGAACTGCGGCTGGGGCACAGGCGGATTCAAAGCGACGCCGGGCTCGGCGCATGTGTTCGCATGGACCATCGCCAACGACGAACCGCATCCGATCAACGCCCCGTTTACCATTGAACGGTTCCGCGAAGGCCATCTGATCGACGAAGCGGCGGCCGCAGCCGTGGCGCATTGATGACATGCTGATCATCGACTGTCCGTATTGCGGCAAACGTCCTGAGATCGAGTTCTCCTACGGTGGCCAAGCGCACATCGCGCGCCCGACGCAACCGGCGGACTATGACGACGATCAATGGACCGGTTTCCTGTACATGCGCAACAACGAGCGCGGCATGCGCGCCGAGCGCTGGCGCCACCTGCGCGGTTGCGGCCTGTTCTTCAACGCGCTGCGTGACACCACCACCGATCAATTCCACGGCACGTACAAAGTCGGTGAACCCAGACCGTGAGCGACTTCCGCACTCAAACCGGCGGCCGCATCGACCGCACTCGCAAGATCCATTTCACGTTCGACGGCAAGCCCTATGAAGGTCTGCACGGCGACACGCTCGCATCCGCGTTATTGGCCAATGGCGTGCATCTGTTGGGCCGGTCGTTCAAGTATCACCGGCCGCGCGGCATTCTTGCCGCCGGTTCCGAAGAACCCAATGCGCTAATCGCCGTGCGCCGCGACGCGGCGCGCTACACGCCGAATCTGCGCGCCACGCAGGTGGAACTCTACGAAGGCCTGCAGGCGGAGAGTCAGAATCGCTGGCCGAGCCTGGCGTGGGATTTTGGCCGCATCAACGATGTGCTGTCACGCTTCTTCCCGGCCGGCTTTTACTACAAGACCTTCATGTGGCCGAAGACCGCGTGGAAGAACCTGTACGAACCCGTGATCCGGCGCGCTGCAGGCATCGGCAAGGCGCCGACCCTGCCCGATCCGGACCGTTACGCGCAACGTTATGCACATTGCGATGTGCTCGTCGTCGGCGCCGGTCCCGCCGGGCTCGCCGCTGCGCTGCAGGCCGCGAAGTCCGGTCAGCGGGTGATGCTGTGTGATGAGCAGGCGGAAATGGGTGGCTCGTTGTTGAGCGACCCCGCTGTCAGCATCGACGGCATTGGCGCGGCTGACTGGATTGCGCAAAGCCTGGCCACATTGGCGGCCAATCCGCGCGTGAAGCTGCTGCCGCGGACCACGGCGTTCGGCTATTTCCCGCACAACCTGATCGGCCTGAATGAACGGATCACCGAGCATCTGGCGGTGGTCCCCGAAGAGCGCGCACGCGAACGATTGTGGCAGGTACGTGCCGGCACAGTGCTGCTGGCCACCGGCGCCATTGAACGGCCGTTGGTGTTCGCCGGCAACGACCGGCCGGGCATCATGCTGGCCGGCGCGGCACGCGCCTATCTGAACCGTTACGGAGTGCGCGCAGGCGCGCGCGCCATGCTCGTCACCTCCAACGATGCTGCCTATCAGACCGCGCTGGAGCTGGGCGCTGCGGGTGTGAGCATTCCGGCCATCATCGACATCCGCAATGAACCGAGCGGCGAATTGCATGCCGCCGCGCAACGCGCCGGCATCGAGATCTTCACCTCGGGTACGGTGCTGGGAACGCGCGGCTCCTTGCGCATCAGCAGCGTACAGATCGGTCAGGTGGACAGCACCGGCGCCGTGCATTTCAAGCGCAACATCGCCTGCGACCTGCTGCTCATGTCCGGCGGCCACACGCCCAGCGTGCACCTGTTCTCGCAATCGCGCGGCAAGCTCGCCTGGGACGATTCGCTGCAGGCTTTCTTGCCGGGCACGCCTGCGGAGAACCAGCGTTCCATCGGCGCGTGCCGGGGTCTGCATTCGCTCGCCGAGGTGCTCGAAGACGGCGCCGCGGCCATCGCGCCGCAGCGCTTCACGGTGACGGCCATTGCCACCACGCCGTCGGGCTGGTTGGGCGCGCTGCCGCGACCAGTGGATTCGCATGGCGACAAGGCCTTCGTCGACTGGCAGCACGATGTCACGGTCAAGGACATCGCACTGGCGACGCGTGAAGGCTTTCACAGCATCGAGCACATCAAGCGGTTCACCACCACCGGCATGGCGACGGATCAGGGCAAGACCTCGAATCTCAACGCACTGGCCATCGCCGCGGAGCGATTGCAGAAGCCGATTCCGGAAATCGGTCTCACTACGTTCCGGATGCCGTTCACGCCGACCACGTTCGGCAGCTTTGCCGGCCTGTCGCGCGGCGACTTGTTCGACCCGGTGCGCAAGACGCAGATTCATCCGTGGGCGGCCGAACGCGGCGCGGTTTTCGAGGACGTCAGTCTGTGGAAACGCGCACGCTACTTTCCGGTGGGCGATGAAGACCTGCACGCCGCCGTGAACCGCGAGTGCGTGGCGGTGCGAGCCGCCTGCGGCATCTTCGACGCCTCGACCCTGGGCAAGATCGAAATCGTCGGACCCGACGCAGCCGAGTTCCTGAACCGCCTGTATGTGAACAATTGGTCCACGCTGGCCGTGGGCCGCAGTCGCTACGGCATCCTGCTGCGTGACGACGGTTTCATCTACGACGATGGCGTGATCGCGCGAACCGCGACCGATCGTTTTCACGTCACCACCACGACCGGCGGCGCTGCGCGCGTGCTGGCGATGATGGAAGACTACCGCCAGACCGAATGGATGGACTTGAACGTCTGGCTCACCTCCACCACCGAACAATGGTCGGTGATCGCGGTGCAGGGTCCGAACGCCCGACGCGTGCTGGAGGGCCTCATCCAGGATGTCGATCTGTCTGCCAAAGCGATGCCGCACATGAGCGTGGCACGCGGATCGATCGGCACGGTGCCGATGCTGCTGTTTCGCGTCAGTTTCACCGGCGAATTGGGATTCGAGGTCAATGTGCCGAGCGGTCACGGCCGCGCAGTGTGGGAGCAGATCTTCGCCGCGGGACAGGCGCACGGCATCACCCCCTACGGCACTGAGACCATGCATGTGTTGCGCGCCGAAAAAGGCTACATCATCGTCGGCCAGGACACGGACGGAACGGTGACGCCGGATGATGCCGGATTAAGCTGGGCCATCGGCAAGTCGAAGCCCGACTTCGTCGGCAAGCGTTCTTTGCAGCGGCCCTCGATGAAGGTCCCGGATCGCAAACAACTGGTGGGCCTAATCTGTATCGGCTCGAGCACGCCGTTGTCCGAAGGCGCACAGGTCGTGGAATCGCGCGCGCAACCCGTGCCGATGACAATGATCGGTCATGTCACCTCCTCCTACTACAGCGCGGTGCTCGGCAAGCCCATCGCGTTGGCGTTGATCGCGGGCGGTCGGGCGCGCGTCGGGCAACGCCTGTATATCCCCATGCCCGGTGGTGAACTGGAAGTCGACGTGACGGCGCCGGTGTTCTATGACCTGGAAGGAACGCGCATCCATGCTTGAGTCCGGCGACTGGCTGCGCGAACTCCCCGCCGTGATGCGGCTGATTTTCCAGGGCGATCGGCTGGCGCGCGCGGCGGTGGCCCGTGAGTGGGCGCCGGGATTTTCCACGACGGCGTGCCGCGCCACCCAGGACGGCGATCGCGCCAGCCTGTGGCTGGGACCGGATGAGTTCTTGTTGCTGGCGCCGGCTAACACCGACTACGCGGCACTGCGCAGTGCGTTACGCAACAGCCCGCATTCGCTGGTGGATGTGAGTCACCGCCAAATCGGGCTCGAGGTCAGGGGGCCTCACAGCGTCGAACGCTTGAACGGCGGCTGCGCGCTGGATCTGGACGAAAGCCAGTTCCCGGTCGGCATGTGCACGCGCACGCTGTTCGCCAAAGCAGACATCGTCCTGTGGCGCACCGGCATCGAGACCTTTCACCTGGAGGTGTGGCGTTCGTTCCTGCCCTACACCACCGCGATGCTGCGCGAGATCGCTCGCTGCTGAGGCGTGTAACGGACGGGCGCCGTCAAATGCTGCCAGATGACCGCTGCCGGATTTGCCAGTCCGATGCCGAAAAAGCCGGCGCATCCGACGGCTTGAGCATGCCCTGACCCAGAATATGATCCGCTGCCTTCTCGGCAAGCATGATCGTCGGTGCATTCAGGTTGCCATTGGTGATCTGCGGCATGATGGAGGAATCCACCACCCGCAATCCGACTATCCCGATAACCCGGCACTGCGAATCGACGACGCTCATGGGGTCTTCCACCGATCCCATCTTGCAGGTGCAGGAAGGATGATAGGCACTCTCCACTTTGGCGCGAACGAAGTCGTCGATGGCGGCATCGGACTGCACATCCACGCCGGGCTGAATCTCCCGCCCTCGAAACGCATCGAATGATTTCTGCGCAAAGAGTTCCCGCGTCAGACGCACGCAGGCGCGCATCTCTACCAGGTCATCGGGATGACTCATGTAGTTGAACAGGATGTTGGGCTTGTCTGCAGGATTCGCGCTGTTCAACCTCACCCAGCCACGACTCTTGGAGCGCATCGGACCGACATGCGCCTGGAAGCCATGTTCATCGGCCAGCGAATTGCCGTCATAAGCCACGGCCATGGGCAGAAAATGAAACTGAATGTCCGGATACGGAATTCCGGCGGCGCTGCGAATGAAGCCGCAGGATTCGAAATGATTGGTCGCGCCGAGGCCGTCCTTGCGCATCAGCCAGCGCATGCCGATCAACGCCTTGCTGAACGGATTGAGCACCGAATACAGACTCACCGGCTGCGTACAGGCGACCTGGAAATAAAACTCCAGGTGATCCTGCAGATTCTCGCCCACGCCCGGCAGATGCCGAACGACGGGAATGCCGTGCGCGCGCAATTCTGATTCCGGCCCGAGTCCTGACAACTTGAGCAATTGCGGTGAATTGATGGAACCCCCGCAGATCAGCACCTCGCGCCCGGCGCGCACGATCTTCTGCTCACTACCGCGGCGATATTGCAAACCGGTCGCGCGCCGGCCTTCGAACAGAATCCGTGTTGCAAAGCATTGCGTGCGGACGGTGACATTGGAGCGACGCATCGCAGGACGCAGGTACGCGTTCGAGGCGCTGGAGCGCCGTCCGCCGCCCACCGTCATATCCATGCGGCCAAATCCCTCCTGCTGATAGCCGTTGACATCCGGAGTCGCGGGATACCCGGCCTCGCGTGCCGCGCCCAGCCATGCCGCATGCAGCGGATTACGCAACGTGCCATAGCAAGTCTGCAACGGCCCTTCGCCGCCGCGATACTCATTGCCTCCCTCGAAGCGCGTTTCCGCTCGCTTGAAATACGGCAGCACATCGCGGTAGCTCCAGCCCTTGGCGCCGAGCTGTTCCCAACCGTCGAAGTCCTGGGCATTGCCGCGAATGTAGACCAGTCCGTTGATGGAGGAGGATCCACCCAGCACCTTGCCGCGCGGCGTGTGCACGCTGCGTCCATTCAAGTGCGGTTCGGGTTCGGTGTGGTAGAACCAATTGAATTTCGGCATGTTCATCGGAATAGACAGAGCCGAGGGCATCTGCACCCAGACGGACCGGTCCGAACCACCGTACTCCAGAACGAGCACGCTGTACTTGCCGGATTCGGAGAGACGATTCGCCAGCACGCAACCGGCCGAGCCTGCGCCGACGATCACGTAATCGAAAATTTCCTCGCTCACGCGCGTGGCTCCTTCACTATCAATACGGCGCGTCGACGTCGCCCATCGCAACGTAGACGCTCTTCAATTGGGTGTAATGCTCGATGGCGGCCCGGCCGTTCTCACGGCCCAACCCGGACATTTTCATGCCGCCGAAGGGCAGCTCGATCGGCGTCACGTTGTAGTGATTGATCCAGCACGTGCCCGCCTCGAGCTGCGCAATGACACGATGAGCCCGCGTCAGATCGTTGGTGAACACGCCCGCTGACAATCCAAACTCGGTTGCATTGGCGCGGCTCACGACCTCGTCCTCGTGCTCGAACTCCAGCACCGACATCACCGGACCGAAGATCTCCTCGCGCACGATCGCCATGGTGTCGTCGCAACCGTCAAACACCGTCGGCGTGACGAAAAAACCGCGTGCCAGCTTACCCGTAGTGGCGCGGCCACCGCCCGTCAACACGCGCGCGCCCTCAGCGCGGCCGCGCTCGATATAGCCCAACACCTTGTGCAGATGCACCTCGCTCACCAGCGGCCCCACCTGGGTTGTCGGATCCTCCGGATCTCCCAGCCGCATCCGCGACACGCGCGCCACCAGCTTCTCGAGAAAGGCCTTCTTCACCGAGCGATGCACGAACACGCGGGTCGCGTTTGAGCACACCTGTCCGGTGGAATAGAAGTTGGCCAGCAACGCGCCGGACACGGCATTGTCGAGATGCGCGTCTGCAAACACGATCAAGGGTGATTTGCCGCCCAGTTCCAGCGTGACGTTCTTGAGCGTTGCAGCCGCATCGGCCATCACTGCCTTGCCAGTGCCCACCTCACCCGTGATCGACACTTTGCGGATGTCGGGATGTCGCGTCAGCAATCGTCCGGTATCGGCGAAGCCTTGCACCACCTGGAAGATTCCGTGCGGCACGCCGGCTTCGGCAAAGATCTCCCCGAGCTTCACGGCGCTCAGCGGTGTCAACTCGGCGGGTTTGAACAGCATGGCATTGCCGCAGGCCAACGCCGGCGCAGCTTTCCAGCAGGCGATCTGCAGCGGATAGTTCCACGCACCGATGCCGGCCACCACGCCCAGTGGTTCCCGGCGCGTGTAGCCGAAGGCCTGCGGGCCGAGGTTGATGTGTTCGCCACTCAAGCCGTGCACGATGCCGGCAAAATATTCCAGGCAATCGGCGCCTGACAACACGTCAACGACACTGGTCTCCTGAATCGGCTTACCCGTGTCGCGGGTTTCCAGCAGCGCCAGTTCATCATTGCGCGCGCGCAAGATCTGCGCCGCCCGATTTAAGATCTTTGCCCGTGCCGCGCCGGTCATGGCGCCCCAGGCAGGCTGCGCGTTGCGCGCTGCCGATACCGCGGCATTGATCTCGGCGGGGCCGGCCACCCGCAATTCTCCGATCGTCTCGCCGGTCGCCGGATTGATCGATGTGAAGCGCTCGCCGAAGGCCGGTGCACCGCACGCAGGATCGCGTGCAGCGGCCGGTTTGGTGGCAACGCCGGCGCGTTCATTCAGGTGGCCGTCGACAAATTGCGTGAGCAGTGCGCGCGCGCTGACGCTGTCGGCTTCCCGCCATTCCGACAACGCTGCACGCAGCCACACACCGTCGATCATGGCGGCGATCATCGTGGCCAGTTGCTGTGCTTCCGTCGCGGCCAGCAACTGGCGCAGCGATACGTGCAGATTCGACAGCATGCGCCGTTGATAGGCCGATTGGATGCGGCGCAACTGCGCCGATTGCAGCGCCTGGCCCCAGAAGGCCAGCCATGCGGTACCGGTCCGGCGATCAAACTCCTCCGGCGCGAGGTTGCCGTCGATGATGGCTTGAATGCGCGCCCGCGGCGTTCGCGCTACGCGCAACCGCAGGCGCACCTGGTCGGCGACGCGTCGTGACAATGCGCGAAAGGCGGCATCGAGAAGGCCGTCCTTGTCGCCGAAGTAGTGCGCGACCAGACCGGGGGACACCTTGGCCCGCTTGGCAATTTCTTGCAGTGTGGACGCCACAAAGCCATTCTCAGCGAGGCTGTCGAGCGTGACGTCGATGAGTTGCTGACGCCTGCCTTCCTCGAGCGGCTCTGCACGCGCCCCGGTTTTGCCGGTTGAGCGGGTATTCAATTGTCGTTTCTTTGCCATGTTCAATCGCCTTGCAGATGCCGGAGCTTATCGGCATGCTGGTAATTCGTCGCCGGGATGATTGGTGCTTTTTAAATTATTTTTCAATAACTTAAAGAATTTTTATCACCTTATACTTGAGTATGATTAAACGTGTATTCAATTGTGATTGAACCCGCCCGGCGATGCAAACAGCCGCTGCAACTTCTTAGATTTGTTGTGTTTTTGGTATTCGCCTCAGTTGCCTGCGGCGCTCAGGCCGAACCCGCCTCCTGCCGCACCGTACGAATGTCGGACATCGGTTGGACCGACGTTACCGCCACCACCGCCTTGACCCGTCAATTGCTGCAGCGCCTTGGCTACTCGCCCACGGTGACCGTCCTGTCGGTTCCGGTCACCTTTGCCTCGATGAAGAACAAAGACATCGACGTCTTCCTCGGCAATTGGATGCCGGCCCAGGACGGGGATCGCCGCCCCTTCATTACCGACGGATCCGTGGACGTGGTACGCGCGAATCTCGTCGGGGCGAAGTACACCTTGGCGACATTGGCGTCCGCCCACGATGCCGGACTGCACGACTTTGCCGACATCAGTCGCTTTGGCGCCGACTTGAAGCAAACGATTTTTGGCATCGAAGCAGGCAACGACGGCAACCGCCACGTCCTGACTATGATCAAGCAGAACACCTTTGGTTTGAGCAAATTCAAACTGATCGAGTCCAGCGAACAGGGGATGCTGGCCGAAGTCGAACGGGCCAACCGCGACAAAGCCCCCATCGTGTTTCTGGCGTGGGACCCGCATCCCATGAACAAGCGCTTTCCGATCCGGTATCTGACGGGGGGCGATGCGGTCTTCGGTCCGAATTTTGGCGGCGCGACCATCTATACCACTGTCCGCGCCGGCTTCATGACGCAGTGCCCCAACCTTGGCCGGCTACTGAAAAACCTGAGCTTCTCGCTGCCCGGCGAGAACGACATCATGGATGCCATGCTCAATGACCATCAACAACCCGAGGTTGCGGCTGCTGCGTGGCTCGCCGCCAATCCCAAGGCGGTAATCCCCTGGTTCGACGGCGTGACCACTGTTGACGGCAAGCCGGCCTTGAATGCATCGGGTCAATTGCAGACCGGCACGCTTGCGGTTCCCGACGCGACCAGCTTCGAGCAACGCATTACGCGCCACAAAATTCCGCTGGGCGATTCGGTCGCTCGCGCCATTGAGTACATCAAGAGTCACGGCACCGTGATTTTCGAAGGCATTTCCTGGGTCATTCGCGGATCGGTGGATGGAGTCAACGGCGTGCTGCGCGCCATTCCCGGCTGGCTGCTCATCCTCGCCACGGCGGCGCTGGCGTGGCTGGTGCGGCGCTCGATCGGATTGGCGATCTTCGTGCTGCTGGCGCTGCTGTTCATCATGAATCAGGGTTACTGGGAGGCGACCATCGAGACCCTGTCCCTGGTGCTGGTGGCGGCGCTGGTGTCGACACTGATCGGCGTACCCATCGGCATCGCCGCCGCTCACCATCCGCGCTTCTACGAAACGCTGCGCCCCGTGCTGGATCTGATGCAGACGCTGCCGACCTTCGTGTACCTGATTCCAACGCTGGTGCTGTTCGGATTGGGGGTGGTGCCCGGACTCATTTCCACGGTGATCTTCGCCCTCCCCGCCCCGATCCGGCTTACGCATCTGGGCGTCTCGTCGGTGCCCCGCCCGCTGCTCGAAGCGGGCGAAGCCTTCGGCGCAACACGCATGCAACTGCTGTGGAAGGTCGAATTGCCGAGCGCAGCACCCACCATCATCGCCGGCGTCACTCAATGCATCATGCTGAGCCTGTCGATGGTGGTGATCGCAGCGCTGGTCGGAGCCGGTGGGCTCGGCGTACCGGTGGTGCGAGCGTTGAATTCGGTGCAGGTCGGCATGGGTTTCGAGGCCGGGTTCGCCATCGTGTTGCTGGCCATCGTGCTCGACCGCATCACCCGGCCGCGCGACAAACGGGGAACGTGATGAACTCAGCCATCGAATTTCATGACGTCGATATCCTGTTTGCCCGCCAGGGTGGCCGTGCCGGCGCCCGCGCGCTGCGCGAAGCGCAAGCACGTCTGGATGCGGGGGCCACGCGCAGCGACATCGCCACGCAGCTGGATGTCACCGTCGGCGTCGCCGGCGCCAACCTCAACGTCGAATGCGGCGAGATCTCGGTGATGATGGGCCTGTCGGGCTCGGGGAAATCCACCCTGCTACGCGCGGCGAACGGCCTGAATCGCGTCACCCGTGGCCAGGTTCTGATCCGCGACGGGGAGAAGCTGGTGGATGTGGTCACGAGCGATGCCGCCACGTTGCGGCATCTGCGCCGCCGCCGTGTTGCCATGGTGTTTCAGCAATTCGCGCTGCTGCCGTGGCGGACGGTGCGCGAGAACGTGGGCTTTGGATTGGAATTGCGTGGCGATTCTCCGGCCGAACGACGCACGGCGGTCGACGCCAAGCTCGAACTGGTGGGACTCACCCAATGGGCGGAACGGCAGGTGGGTGAATTGTCTGGCGGCATGCAACAACGAGTGGGTCTGGCGCGCGCTTTTGCCACCGAGGCCGATATTCTGCTGATGGACGAGCCCTTCTCGGCGCTGGATCCGTTGATCCGCGGCAAGTTGCAGGACGAACTGCTGGCGCTGCAGGAACGCGTGAAGAAAACCATCCTCTTCGTCAGTCACGACCTGGATGAGGCGCTGCGCATCGGCGACACCATTTCCATTCTGCAACACGGCCGCATCGTGCAAACCGGCGCAGCCCGCGACATCGTGATGCGCCCCGCCGATGATTATGTCGCCGAGTTCGTTCGCCACATGAATCCGCTGACCGTGCTCACCGGTGAAATGATCATGGTGTCACTGCCCGAGGCAAGGCAGCACTACGGACTGGACGCGGACGAGGCCAGACTGCATGCGAGTCACGCGGCGGCGCCTCCTTCCGTCTCGTTGCAGGAGATCATCCACCTGCATGAAGCCAGCGGCAGGCCGGTGCTGCTGACCGAAGAGGGTCGGCTGTTGGGCGTTTGCGGCGACCGCGAGATCCTCAAGGCGCTCGGCCGGCGCAGCGCCGCCGCGGTTTAAAACCCCTGGTTTGACGCGCCCTAGCCTTCGAAACGGCCGCTTAGCGCTGTTCTTTTAATTATTATCGGCGTTATAATATAACCAATTATCCGCAAGACGTGAGGACCTAACGCCATGAACTACGACGTCGTCATCAGCTGTGCCGTGACCGGCGATGACACCAAAGTGACCAAGAGCCCGCACTGCGCGGTGACGCCGGAACAGATTGCCGCCACCGCCATCGAGGCGGCCAAGGCAGGCGCAGCCATCGTGCACATCCACGTGCGCGATCCGGAAACCGGCGGCTTCAGCATGGAGACCAAGTACTACCGCGAGGTGGTGAAGCGCATCCGTGACAGCAAGGTCGATGTCATCGTCAACCTGACCTGCGGCATGGGCGGCTACATCGTGATCGGCGACAACGGCCTCAAAGACACGCCGGCGCCGGGCAGCGACTTCTGCACCCAGGAAGAGCGCATGCGCCACGTCATCGACCTGTGTCAGGAAGGCAAGTACCGGCCCGACATTTGCACGCTCGACTGCGGCAGCCTCAACTTCGGCGACGGCAACCGCGCTTACGTATCGACGCCCAACTACTTGCGCCAAGGCATGCAGATCGCAAAGGATCTGGGCGTCAAGCCGGAACTGGAAATCTTCGACACCGGCAATCTGTCCTTCGTCAAACAATGCATCAAGGAAGGGTTGATCGACTCCCCCGCAATGATTCAGCTTTGCACAGGCATTCCGTATGGCGTACCTGCCGACGTCGCGCACCTGCTCGCGATGGTCAATGCGCTGCCGCCGGATTCAGTGTGGGGCGCGTTCGCCATCAGCCGCATGCAAATGCCGTTTGTCGCGCAGTCGGTATTGCTCGGCGGCAATGTGCGGGTAGGCCTCGAGGACAACCTGTACCTGAGCAAAGGCGTGTACGCAAGCAATGCCCAGTTGGTGGAGAAGGCCCGCGGCATCATCGAAGCGATGGGCGCCCGCATCCTTAACCCCAAGCAAGCTCGCGAAAAGCTCAAGATCGGTTAACGGCGAGGCGCCATGTCAGAACTTCCCACCTATCGACCGGTGATGCAGCCGGAATGGATCGACTACAACGGCCATTTGCGCGATGCGTACTATGGCCTGATCATCAGTTATGCCATCGATGAACTCATGGACACGGTGGGCATCGACGAGGCCTACCGGCAGCGAACCCGCAACACGCTGTACAGCATGGAGATGCACATCTACTTCTTGCGCGAGATCAAACGCGACGACGACATCGTGGTCAAAATGAGCGTTATCGGCGCCGACAAGAAGCGCATCCATCTCAGCGCCGCGCTGCACTGCGCGCGGCTGCCGGAGGCCGCCGCCACGACCGACCTCATGTTGTTGCATGTGCACCAGGGCGAGACCGTCAAGAGCGAACTCTTCCCGGCCGACGTCCGCGCCAAGATCGACACACTGGTACAGTTGTCCGCGCAGCACCCATCGTTGGGAGCTGCCTCGCGCAAGATCGAATTGCGATGAACCGTGCGAAGCTGGCGCGGCTGATCGTCCCGCGCAGCATCTGCCTCATCGGCGCCGGCGACTGGACCGACGCCGTCGCCGCCGGTAGCCGCAAGATCGGCTACAGGGGCGAGCTGTGGCGAGTGCATCCAAAACGCCCTTCGACTGCCTCCCAGCACTACTACCGCAGTATCGATGAATTGCCGGGCGCGCCGGACGCCACCTTTTTGGCCGTGCCGAAGCAGGAGGCAGCGCAGGTTGCCTCCCAGTTGTCACGTCGCGATGCCGGAGGATTCGTGTGCTTTGCGGCCGGATTCTCGGAAACCGGCACGGACGCGGGTCATCGCCTTACCCAGGATCTGCAGACCAGCGCCGGCGACCTGCCGTATTTCGGTCCCAACTGCTACGGCACGGTAAATTTCTTTGATCGCGTCGCGCTGTGGCCGGACCAGGTGGTGGGTGATCCGCTGACACGCGGCGTCGCCCTTATCTGCCAGAGCGGCACCATCGCCCTCACGTTGATGTTCAACGACCGGTCGCTACCCATCGGTTACATCTTCACGGTCGGCAATCAAACCTGCCTCGCCGTGGAAGATCTGATCGAAATCCTGTGCGACGACCCGCGCGTCAGCGCCTTCGGTCTGTACGTGGAAGGCATCAAGGACGCGGCGGCGTTCACGCGCGCGACAGACCGCGCGCGCGCCGCCGGCAAGCCCATCGCCATGGTGAAGTCCGGGCGCACCGAAGCCGCGGCACGCACCGCGCACAGTCACACCGGCGCGCTGGCCGGCGCCGACGCCATCTTCGACACCTTCTGCCGTCAGGCCGGCATTGCCCGCTGCGACACGCTGGCCACGCTGTGTGAAACCCTCAAGGTGTTTCACGCCGGCGGTCCGCTCTCGGGCCGACGCGTGCTGGTGATGGGCGCCTCCGGCGGTGACATGGCCATGACGGCCGACGTGGCGCGCAACCTGCCGTTGGATTTCTCTGCTGTTCCGCCGCAGTCGGCGACGGCGTTAACCGACATTCTGTCGGATCGCGTCACCATCGCCAATCCGCTGGATATTCATACCTATCTTTGGTTCAACCCGCCGGCTCTGCAAAAGGCCTTCGCATTGACCTTGCGTTCAGGGTACGACGCCGTCGGCTTCATGCTCGACAATCCGCCGGAGTCCAAGGCCGACACGGTTGCGTTTGCGGTGGTGATCGACGCGTTCATCGCCGCGGCGCAGGGTGCAACAACGCGCGCCGCGCTCATCTCCTCGCTGCCCGAGACCATCAGCCCCGGCACACGGCAACGCTGCCTGGACCAGGGCGTGGTTCCCTTGCAGGGACAGCGCGAGGCATTGGAGGCGCTGGCATTGGCCGGAGCGACCGGCGACACCTGGCGCGCCGGCGCTACGTTAAGCCTGCAATTGCCGGCGCCACCCGGGGCCGCACACAGCACTGCCATCAACCTGACCGAAGATGCCGCAAAATCTGCGCTCGCTGAGTTCGGAGTGCCGACCGCGCGTCGTCAAGTGGTCAGCGCAGCCGATGCCGTCCGTGCCGCCGCTGCCATTGGCTACCCCGTGGTGATGAAGGCCTATGGTGCGCATCTGGAACACAAGAGCGAAGTGGGCGGCGTGATTCTGAATCTGCTCAACGATGCCCAGGCCGCTGCCGCAGCCGCGCGACTGGCAACGATTTCCGCGTCAGTCCTGGTCGAGGAAATGATCACCGATACCGTCGCCGAGGTGTTGATCGGCATCATCGTCGATGCGCAGTTCGGTCAGACGCTGGTGATCGGCGCCGGCGGCGTCCTCACTGAACTATTGCAGGACAGCGTCAGCGTGCTGCCGCCGTGGAACCGTGATGCCATCGAGACGGCAATCGATTCGTTGAAGATTTCCCGATTGCTGGCCGGATTTCGCGGCAAGCCGGCCGGCGATCGCGAGGCGTTGGTGCAGGCCACTTTAGGCGTTGCGCGTTATGCACAGGCTCATGTGAATTCATTACTCGAAATCGACGTCAACCCGCTCATCGTCCGTCCCGCAGGGCGCGGCGCCGTCGCGGTGGACGCGTTGATCCGACTCACGCAGGAGAAGTAGTCATGTCCGAATCCGTCAAACTCATGAAAGACAATGGTGTGCTGGAAATCACCATCGATCGACCCAAGGCCAACGCCATCGATCTGCAGACCAGCCGCCGGCTGAACGATGTCATCAGCCAGTTCCGCGACGACCCCACGCTGCGCATTGCCATCATTACCGGAGCAGGGGATCGCTTCTTTTCACCTGGTTGGGATTTGAAGGCAGCGGCAGGCGGAGAAAAATCCGACGAAGATTGGGGTGTGGGCGGATTCGGCGGATTGAATTATCCGCGCAACCTGAACAAGCCCATCATCGCTGCAGTCAATGGCATCGCCTGCGGCGGTGGCTTCGAAATCGTGCTGGGGACCGACATTATCGTCATGGAAGAGCACGCCAAATTCTCGCTGCCGGAAATCAACGTGGCAGTGTTGCCAGACGCCGGCTCGATCAAATTGCGGCGCCGGATTCCGTATCATGTCGCCGTGGAATTTCTGCTGACGGGACGTTGGATGGACGCCGTCGAAGCCAAGCACTGGGGACTCGCCAATCATGTGGTGCCCAAGGGGCAAGGCATGGCCAAGGCGCGCGAGATCGCGCGGCAACTGGCCGACGGTCCACCGCTGCTGTTTCCGGCCATCAAGCAATTGCTGCGTCACACGGAAATGCTTCCCGAACACGAGGCCTTCGAACTGCATGATTCGCTCAGCCTGGTGCAGCAGGTGATCCGTTCTGAAGACCTGAAGGAAGGAACGCTCGCCTTCGCCGAGAAGCGCAAGCCGAATTGGACGGGGCGATGAACCGGCGCGGGTTTCTGGTATTTGCAGCCGCGGCCAGTGGCCTCAGCGGCCAGGCGAAGTCGCAGGAGACGGCGTTGCTGAGCGAAGCGGACCCAAAGGCCAAGGCGCTTCACTATGTAGCAGACGCCACACGATCCACCGGCGACCGAACTCACCTCTGCTCAAGCTGCGGCCTGTATCAGGGTGACAGTAAATCCGCGCAGGGCCCCTGTCTGTTATTTCCCAAGTATCTGGTCAAGGCCGCCGCCACCTGCAGCAACTGGGCGCCGCAGATGTAGAGCGGGAGGTTTTGGGTCGCGACGAGCCCATGGTCGTTACCCGCCCAGAGGCCGCAACAGCGCCCTGGAAATAATATGACGTTGCACCTCGCTGGTGCCGTCCCAGATGCGTTCGATGCGCGCGTCGCGCCAGATTCTCTCCAGCGGCAGATCTTCCATCAATCCCATGCCGCCGTGAATCTGCAACGCCTCATCCGCGACCATGGCGAGCATTTCGGTGGCTTTGACTTTGGCGATGGCCATGTCCATGTCGGTGTCGATCTTTTGATCTCGCTTCCACGCCGCCTCCAGCACCAGCAGTTCCGCTGCGCGCAACTCCACCGCCATGTCGGCGAGCTTGAAGCTCACGCCTTGAAACTTGCCGATCGACTGACCGAATTGCACGCGGTCCACCGCCCATTGCTTGGCCAGATCCAACGCGCGCTCGGCGCGTCCGAGACAGGTCGCCGCCACTTGCAGGCGCGTGGCGCCGAGCCAGGTGTTGGCGACATCGAAGCCCTTGTGTATTTCTCCGAGCACGGCGGAGCGTGGTACGCGGCAGTCGTTGAATTCCAGGATGCTGTTCGTATAGCCGCGATGCGAGACGTTCTTGTAGCCGGGCCGGATGAGCAGACCCGGATGATTGCGATCGATCAGGAACGCGGTGATGCGCTTGCGCGCGCCACGGCCACCCGTGTCTTCACCGGAGGCCGCAAATAAAATGACATAGTCGGCGTGATCGGCATGACTGATGAAATGCTTGGTGCCGTTGATCACGAAGTCGCCGCCCTTCTCCACCGCGCTGGTCTTCATGCCGCGTAAGTCAGAGCCGGCACCCGGTTCCGTCATCGCCAGGCATTCAGTCAACTCACCGCGCACCGTGGGCAGCAGATAGCGCTCCCGCTGTTCGCCTTCGCAGGCAAGCAGGATGTTCGACGGACGCGCAACGGTCAGATAGTGCAGCGCATAACTGGTGCGACCCAACTCCTTCTCATACAGTGCCCAGGTCACGGTATCCAGACCGGCGCCGCCGACCTCGGCCGGCATGTTCGCCGCATACAAGCCGGCATCGATGGCCTTGGCTTTCAATTCGGCCTGCAATTCCGGCCGCAACACGCCGGTTTGCTCCACTTCACGCTCATGCGGATAGAGTTCACGGGTTACAAACTCACGCGTCGTATCCAGAATGAGTTGTTGTTCGTCGTTCAGTGAAAAGTCCATGACGGGCTTCCTGTGTGATTCAAACTATTGATCGCCGGCCCAGCGTTTGAGCAGATCCAGTTGCAGCCGCAGTTGCTCGATCTGCTTGTCCGCCGGCCAGTCACCACGGCTGGTCACGGCGCCGGCCGTCAATCCGTTGATGAAAGTGACGACGGAACGCAGCACCTGATCGCGCACCTTTTGCGAATACGCCGGCCATTCCGCCCAATATTGCGCAAAGCAGCGCTCGTACACGCGTAAGTATTCCTTATGCACGCCTGAGTTGATGCGCTTGAGCTTCTGATCCACCGGCACCTGTCCCCAGAAGGCAGTCCAAAAGGCGCACTCGGCGAATCGTTGCGTATCCACGGCCAACGCCTCGGACAACACGGTCAGCAGACTCGCATCGCCGGCCCGCGAATGGCGGGTGAGCCGCTGCTCCATGCGCAGCAACACCAGCCGCAGCGCGGCGATCACGATCTGCTGCTTGGACTCGAAGTAATGCGCCACCATGCCGGTCGTATAGCCCGCCGCGCGGGCAATGCGCGCCACTGTCGCCTGCTCGAAGCCATGCTTCGCGATCACCTGACAGGCGACATGGGCGATGTCCTCCCGCCGCTGATCATGATCGACGACTTTGGGCATCGCGGCTCCCGTCAGTGCGCGGGCATTCCGATGTGACGACCCGCCTGTGCAGGAACCGCCAGTCCGGCATGGGTCGCTCGAACGGCTTCCAACTTCGAAAATACCGCAGGGCCGATCAACGCCGCCTTGTGCGCGTGCGTGTCGACGTGAAGGTGCATCTGCTCGCAGGTAGCCACCAGTTCGTTGTCACGTTCGCGCAACAGCCGGTGGAATACATGCAGCCGTTTCTGGTCCAGGCCGAGAATCTGGGTGGTGACGAACACCTGCTCGTTGACCCGCACCTCCGTCAGATACGAGATATGGCTCTCCACCGTGTAGAACATGTGTCCGGCGGTGCGATAGTCCTCATCCACGCCAATGTGTCTATATAGCGCGTCCATCGCATCGCCAAACACCTGCATGTAGCGCGAGTCGGTCATGTGGCCGTTGTAATCGATCCACTCGGGACGCACCACCGTGGACACCAGGCGCAACGGTGCATCCGGTTCAGTCTTTGCACCCGCATAAGTGTGCTGCGCGGCAGCGTCCGTATACAGGCGCGTTTCCAGATTCTTGAGGGTGGAGCCTGCGCCGATGTTGAAATTGCGCAGCACCTGCTGGATCGCAACCAGATAATCGTCGCGCAACCGTTCGATTTCGCGGATGGAACGCCCACCAGCCTGGGCCTGCGTGCCTTCGACCATGCGGTCGATGAGTTGCTCCGTGAGCTCCGGCGCTTCGAGCTTGGTCCAAGGCCATTTCAGACACGGACCGAACTGCGCCAGCATATGGCGCATACCGGACTCGCCGCCGGCCAGATGATAAATCAGGTTCGTGCCCATGGCGGCCCAGCGCAAACCAGGACCGTAGATGATGGAGTCGTCCAACTCGCCGGTGGTCGCCACGCCGTCGTTGACCATGTGCAGAATCTCGCGCCATAGCGCTTCCTGCAACCGGTCGGTCAGGTGGCCCGGCACTTCGCGCCGCACATGCAACGCGTGCATGCCGATGTAGGTGAAGAAGCGCTTCGATGCATCGATGGTCGCCTGGCTGGTTTTCTCACCGCCGACGATTTCCACCAACGGCAGCAGATACACGGGATTGAACGGGTGCGCTACGCAGAAGCGCTCCGGGGCCACCATGTCACGTTGCAGGTCCGTGGGCATGAGGCCTGAGGTGCTGGAGGCGATGATCACATCGGCCGGCGCGTGCTGACTGACCTGGGCCAGAATGCGCTGCTTGAGGGGCAGTTGCTCCGGGATGTTTTCCTGGATGAAATCCACCTGCGCGGCCATCGCGTTCAGGTCGGTGGTGAAGGTGAGCTTGCCCTTAGGAGGCAGCGGTGCAAACGTCAGTCGCGCCAGCGCAGGCTCGGCATTGGCCACGGCGCCGCGGATCCACTCCTCCATCGCAGGCGATACGTCTGCCGCAACGACATTGACGCCGAAATGCAGCGCCCGCGCCGCCCAGCCGCCGCCGATGACTCCGGTGCCCAACAATCCGAGCGTCTTCACGTTTCGCATAAGACTTGATTCCCACCCCTTCGTGTCGCCGCGCTTTGTAATGTTACGATGATAATATAAAAAGGCGGCGGCCGCACCTGGAGGGCTTGGGATCAGGGTTTTGTGACGGACAGCACCTCGGTCAGGGGGGCGGCGGCGGCGGGAACCGCATGCCGGTAGTCCCGCCCGAGGAGCGCGGCAACCGTGGCGGCGATCTGCGCCTGGACGACGGAAGCGGTGTCGTGCCGTTCCCCCAAACCCTTGGTATCCGGGCCCATGACGGCAATCCAGATATTGTTGGAGCCCTTCTCGTCCACGCCATGTTCCTTCCACTGTTCCGGCCCGCTGCCGCGGCCATGGTCACAGGTGAAGATGAAGGTGGTCTTGCCGCGATACTGCGGCATCGACTGCATGGTCTCCCACAGTTCCTGCACGAAGCGATCGACGCGGTGCGCGCTGTCCAACACCAGGTCGTAGCGACCTTGATGAGCCCAATTGTCGGTCTCGCCGTAGCCGACAAACAGCACCCGTGGGTGCTTGGTCTTCACGTAGTCGAGCAGCGGCGGCTGCAGCAGCGAATTGGGCAGGTCCTCCTCATCGAAATGCGTCGTGGTCGTGAACATCTGCGCCAGCAGCGCATCGTGCGATGCATCGCCGGTCTTGCGCGGCAGATTCCACCCGGTCTGAAACACGAGCTTGCTGCGCCGTTCATTGAAGATGCGCTCGTACGCATCCCAGGTGCCGAATACCGCGACCCGTCCCTGGAAATCCGCCGCGCGATTCAGCCATTCGAACACGGTGGCATTCGGGTTGGGACCAAACTCATTACTGTCGATCTGCGGATTGGGGAATCCAACGGTCATCTCGTTGTAACCGGGATAGGAGAACCACTTGTCATTGCTGACTTGGGCGACACTGCCTTTGGTCTGATTGCCGAATATCTGACCCTTCTGCGCCATCGTGCCCCACAGAAACGGCATCAGCAGCTTGCGACGCGTCGCGGGGTCGTCATGCCAGTACTTCTTGCGCAACTCGGTTTCCGAGGACCAGCTGCCACCGGTCTTCTGATCCAGCAGCGCGGCTTCCGCGCCGGTGAATACTTCCTGCCAGCGCAAACCGTCGCTGACGATCAACACCACATTCTCGGTCAGAGGGCCGTGCGCTGCCGCGTTCTTAGGGGCGGATTGCGCCGCAGAGAACGCCAGTGTCATGGCCACAGCCACCAGGATTGAATTCCGCCGTTTCATGCTCTGTCTCCCGTTATGATTGCAGCAGCACGGCCCCGTTGGCGTGCCAGCTCAAATAGACTTCATCGCTCCAATCGATCTGCAGTTCGGAATCGCGCCGCTCGTTCTGCGCGAACACCGTCACCACCTTGCCCGATTCGGTCTTGATTCGATACGTGGAGCGGTTACCCAGGTAGCCCAACTCCCACACCGTACCCTTCAACCGGTTGGTGCGCGGATCTTCCGGCGCCTGCTTGCTCAGCCGGATCTTTTCAGGCCGCAGGGCGACCCACACGCGCTGCCCCACCGCAAAGCGCCCCAGATCGTCGACGAATAGCTTACAGCCCGTCTCGGCGCAGTCGACGCTGATCAACCCCGGTTCGGTGGCGGTGATCTGTCCTTCGAATAAATTGGTGGTGCCGATGAAATCCGCCACGAACCGGCTCTGCGGAAACTCGTAGATCCGCGCAGGCGTGTCCACCTGCACGGTCTGCCCGCGGTTCATCACGGCGATCCGCGTCGACAAAGCCATCGCTTCATCTTGGTCGTGAGTGACGAACACGAAGGTGATGCCCACCTTGTACTGGATGTTCATCAGCTCGAACTGCGTCTGCTCACGCAGCTTCTTGTCCAGCGCGCTCAAGGGTTCATCGAGCAGCAAGACCTTGGGCCGACGGATCAGCGCGCGCGCGAGCGCCACCCGTTGCCGCTGCCCGCCCGACAGTTGATGCGGTTTGCGCTTGCCCAACGTGCCGAGTTGCACCATGTCGAGCGCCTCTTGGATCTGTGCGCGCTTGTCTTCGGTCGACAATGGCAACCGCCGCAGGCCATAACCGACGTTCTGCTCCACGCTCATGTGCGGAAACAGCGCATAGGATTGAAACATCATGTTGACCGGGCGCTCATACGGCGGCGCATTGGTCATGTCTATGCCGTCGATGAGAATACGGCCGGTGCTCGGGCGGGTGAACCCGGCCAACATGCGCAACAGCGTGGTCTTGCCGCAGCCCGAAGCGCCCACCAGAGCGAACATTTCGCCCTTGTAGATTTTCAGATTCACATTGTCGACTGCGGCGAAACTGCCGAAGGACTTGCTCACGCCTTCGATGACGATCTGCGGCGTGGCCTGCGGATCCATCCACGGTCGATCGGCCACCGATTTGAGCTGGGAGGCGATCACCTGATTGTTCAGCAATCCGCCGGCGGGGTTGCACGCCGGCGCGCCGGCGCGAAGAAGGGCTTTTCCACCACCACCGCCTGGACCATCCTTCGCTCCCACACCAATTCGCGATTCAAGTAGATCTCCGTCCAGAAAGACGCACCGAGCCGGAAATGCGGCGCCTCGACCATAGCAAGGGCGATGTTGCGCTTGCAAGTTGGCGACCAGATTGCGGAGGTGACACTGCCGATTTCGCGGTTTCCCGCCTGATCCAGGTACAACAGGGAATTGACCGCCGGCTTGTTGCCCTCGATGTCGAGGCCGACGAGCTGCCGCGCGATGCCACGCTGTTGTTCCCGCAACAAGGCACGCCGGCCGTTGAAATGACCCTTGTCGAAATCCACCAGCCACTGCAAACCCAATTCCAAGGGCGAGCGGTCGCGGCCTAAGCGGATGGTGTGCTCGCTGGAGACGAAATCGACGTTCGGACTGAGAAACCCAGCTTCGATGCGCGCGATGTTCAGCGCCTGCGAGCCGATGGCGCGGATGCCGCGGGTTCTCCCCGCCAGCATCAGCCGATCCCAGATCGTCACGGCCTGTGAGGGATCCATCCACAGCTCATAGCCCAGATCGCCAGTGAATCCGGTTCGCGAGGCCATGATGTTCATGCCATTCACCACGAAATGGCGCGTCTCGAACGGCTTGACCTGTTCGATGCCCTGCAGCCCGAACGCCTTGAGCGTGGCGCAGGAGGTGGGACCCTGCACGGCGAGCGCGGCGATTTCTTCAGTGACTTCGGTCACCTGGACGTCGAACCCCAGCGCCGATTCCAACAGCCAGTCGATCTGCCGTTCAGCGGTGCAGAGGCGATACTCCTGCGGGCCAACGCGAAAAATCGTGCCGTCATCGATGAGGTGTCCGGCGTCATTGCACCACACGCAATACATGACGCGGTCCTGCTTGAGCTTGCCGATGTCGCGGGTCACCAGCCGGTTCAGGTAGCCCTGCGCCTCGCTGCCGGTGATCCGGTACTTCACCATGGGTGTCAGATCGAACAGCGTGGTCGCATTGCGGATCGCAAAGTATTCCTGGTCCACCGTAGTGAACACGTCGACCGTGGTGTAACCGGCCCAGGGTATGAAGGCGTCGACCTGCGACAAATCGCGGGCGCGATCGTGAAACGGCGTTCGCAACAGCGGCTGCTTGAAATGACTTGGTTTGGAAACGGGTTCGGCCATGTCAGTTCATCCCGATGATGCGACGTGCCGCATTACGGCCCGGCAGGCCGGTGACGCCACCGCCCGGGTGTGAGCCCGCGCCGCATAGAAACAGACCCGGCATGGGCGTCGAGTACTGAGCCGCGCCGGGCACCGGGCGAACCATGAAAAATTGATCGAAGGCGAATTCGGCATGATGCCAATGTCCGCCGCTGATCTTGAAGTCGCGCTCGATATCCTGCGGCGTTACCAGCTCGCTCGCTGCGATCTGGGCACTCACGCCCGGCGCAAATTTTTCGATGCGTCGGACCGCAATGTCGATGAAGGACTGCCGCGACGCCTCCCAACCGCCTTTCAAATCATACGGCGCATATTGCACGATCGCCGACAACACATGCTTGCCGGCCGGCGCCAGCGTTGCATCGTCGAGGCTGGGTACGCTGATCTCCAGGACGGGCTCCTGTGAGTATTCACCATACTTGGAATGATTGTAGGCGCGCTCGATATGGTCCAGTGACGGTGAAATCAGCAATCGGCCGCGCAACTGCTGCGCGGAGACACCGGTGAACGTCGGCAGATCATTCAATGCCAGGTGCAATTTAGCGGCAAGGCCGCGGCTGCGAAGATGCCGCACACTGCGCACAAACCCGGTATCCAGGTATCGGGAACCCAGCAGCCCCAACAGCGTGGTCTTCGGATCCGCACCGGATATCACCGTGCGCGCGCTGATTTTCTCGCCGTCGGCAAGCTCAACCCCGGCCGCTCGATCCGATTCCACGAGGATGCGGCTCACCGCTGCGTTCAGTCGAATCTGAGCGCCCGACGAGCGCGCGCTCGCGGCGAGCGCCTCGCAGAGCGCACCCATGCCGCCCTTTGCCACCGACATTTCATGGCCGCCCGCGCCCTCGCAGGCCAGTCGATACAACAGCGACAGCACGGTTCCCGGCGTGCGCGGTCCGTAGTTCGTGCCGAGTGTCGCATCCAGGCCCAGCGCGCCCTTTAGTTCAGCGGTTTCAAAATGTTCCTCGAGCAGATCGTAGACATTCATGCCGCCGATGCGCAGCAGCTCACGCATGTCGCGCCGACCCAGCTTGCGAAGCTTCCACCCTAGCCGCAGCAAGGAAAGCTTGTCTTTCATCTCATTGGTGCCCAGGCGCGGCGGGGGCGCATCCAGGGCGGACAGGAGGACGGCGGCAAATTTCCGCATTTGCGCCGTGTAGGCCGCAAAGCTCGCCGCGTCACGAGAGGACACAGCCGCCAACCCCGCAGCATCGACCGTGAAGGGCGACTGGTCTTCGCGCAAGGCCGTAGTGGACAGTCGACGCGCCGCGAGCGTCAGGCCGTGCCGCATCAGGCTCAGCTCGCTCACCATGTCTGCCGACATCAGGTGCAGAAAGTGCGCACAGGCGGAGACTTTGAACCCCGGCGCGAATTCGCGCGTGACCGCGGCACCGCCCACCTGCCCTGCCGATTCCACGACGAGCACGGATTTCCCGGCTCGCGCCAGATACGCGGCGCATACCAGACCATTGTGACCGGCACCGATCACCACGCAGTCGTAAGTCGATCCCTTGGATACGGAGGTGTTCAATGGGCCGCCTTCACGCTGCGCGATGCATCGCGCAGAATGGCACGCGCAGCATTGGCACCCGGCGCACCCATCACGCCGCCGCCCGGATGCGTACTCGAACCGCACATGTACATACCGCGGACAGGACCGCGGTACTGTGCGTAACCGGGGATCGGACGATTGAACAGCAATTGATCCAAGGTCAGTTCACCTTGAAAGATGTTGCCTTCAGTGAGGCCCACTTCGTTTTCGATATCCCAGGGCGTGCGGATTTCCGCATGCAGGATCAAGTTCTTGAAGTCAGGACTGTGCTCGGCGATGGTGTTGATGACCGTATCGCCGAAGGCCTGTCGCTTGGCGGCAGTCCACTCGCCATCGGCCAGACGGTACGGACAGTACTGGACGAACACGGACATGTAATGCTTGCCGTTGGGCGTCATGGTCGGATCGATCTGCGTCGGAATGAGCATGTCGATGTACGGCGCCTGCGACCAGCGCCCCGCCTTCCAGTCATCGTAGGCGCGCTCGACCATCTCGATGGTGTCGGTCACATGCAGGTCGCCCCGAATGCACGGCGAACCGGCCGGAATCGCCGGAAAGGTCGGCAGTGCGTCCAACGCGATGTTCAATTTGCCAGAAGAACCGCGAATCTTGAAATTCTTCACCTGGCGCACGAACTCCGAGGGCAGGTCAGCTTCGTCCATGGTGTTGAGAAAGGTGCGCCGCACATCCATGTTGGAGATGACCCGCGGCGCGAAGATCTCCTCGCCTCCCGCCAGTCGCACACCGACGGCACGCTCATTGCGCACCAGGATTTTCTCCACCGGCGCGGAGGCGCGAATGCTGCCGCCGCTGGCTTTGAAGGACTCGCCCAGCGCTTGCGTGATCGCGCCCATGCCGCCACGAGCAAATCCCCAGGCGCCGACGGTGTCGTCGATGTCGCCCATGTAGTGATGCAGCAGGACGTACGCCGATCCCGGCGAGCGCGGCCCCAGCGCCGTGCCGATGATGGAACTGCCGGAGAAGTGCGCCTTGACGATTTCACTTTCGAAATACTCGTCGAGAAAATCCGCCGCGCTCATGGTCCAGAAGCGCAGCGTCTCGACCATGCGCTGTTCACCCATGTTGTGGAAGCGCTTCCCCAGATACAACAGCTCTTGAATATCGCGCGGCTTGAAGGAGGTCGGATCGGGCGGCTCGCGCATCAACAGCGGCTTGATGAACTTGCATTGCCGCATGACATCGCGGGCATACCGATCGTAGCTCTCCGCATCGCGCTTGGAATGGCGCGCGATCTCGCGCCGAAACGCATCGTGATTGTCGTACACCGCCAGATGTCCGCCGTCACGCATCATCGTGCAGCCCCCTTCATAGGGAATGACCTGCAGACCGTACTTGGGCAGTTCGAGGTAGCGGATGATCTCCGGCCGCAGCAGACTGCAAACGTAGGAGCAATTCGAGTAGGTAAACTCCGGATACAACTGCCGGCTGACCGCCGCACCGCCAATGTAATCGTTGCGTTCGAGCACCAGCACTTTGAGACCGGCACGCGACAGATAGCCGCCGGCCACCAGACCGTTGTGGCCCGCGCCGACGATGATGGCGTCGAGATCCTTCAAGCGGACACTTTGTCGATCTTCACGCCGCCGGCCTGCAAGGTCGTGTCCACGGCGATTTCAAACGCCTTGAGCGTATCCTTCAAGCACGAGTCGTCATGCGCTTCGCAGATGAACCACGGTTCACGTGAATCCGGTTCGCAGAGAATCAATTCATCGTGCAACACACGAGCCATGGCATCGTAGAATGAATAATCACTGCCCTTCCAGTCGCGGTAGTTGCGAGGCGGTTCGGCGGCGAAGTACAGACCGCTCATGGAGGGGTGACCGACGAAACTGTGCGCAATGCCGCGGGCATTGAGCACCGCGCGCATACCGGCGCGCAGGCGTGTGCCGTACTCGGCGATCGTTTTCAGCGCATCGGTCTCATCCAAAATCTCCAGCGTCTTTTCCGCGGCAGCCATCGATACGGCATGCGCCGTATAGGTGCCTCCATGCGCCACGCCTTTGCCGAGCTTGCGCATGATTTTCTCACGTCCGGCCAGCACCGAAATCGGATAGCCGTTACCGACCGCCTTCGCAAAGGTGCACAGGTCCGCGTGAATCCCGTACAACTCCTGCACACCGCCGCGCGCCACGCGGAAGCCCGTCTTCACCTCGTCGATGAGCAGCACCACACCGTACTTGTCGCACAGATCCCGCGCCACCTTCAAATATTCCGGCTCGGCCGCAATCCCCAAGCAATTGCCCATGATGGGCTCGATGAGCATGCACGCCAGGCGATCGCCGTTGCGCTTGAACACATCTTCCAGTTGATTGGCATCATTCGCCTGAACGAAATGCGCGAAGCTTCGCGAACTGACCGGAATGCCCTCGCTATAGGGCTTCACCTCGGGGTCACCGACCTGCGACCATTGATCCATCGGCGTGAACCACATCGCCGCATCGAACAACCCGTGATAGCTGCCTTCGAGGATGACGTAATCGTCCTTGCCGGTATAGGCGCGGGCCAGGCGCAATCCCGCCATGACCGCTTCGGTGCCGGAATTGGAAAAGCGGACGAGTTCAGCGGCCGGCACCATTTTGGAAATGCGCTCGGCAACGGTGAGTTCCCGCTCGGTGGACAAGGCGAATACGCCGCCCACCTTCATACCCTCCATGGCCGCCGCATCCACGCGCGGATCGGCATAGCCCAGAATCGCCGGTCCGTATCCCAGCCGGTAGTCGACGTATACGTTGTCATCCAGATCGGTGACGCGGGCGCCGCGGCCGTGCTTTACGTAAATCGTGCGATCTTCGCCCCAATAGCGAAAATTCGACGCCACACCCAGGGGAAGTTTTTTGATTGCGCGCTGAAAATGAGCATGGCTCTTGGTGAGGTCTCTGGGCATGGGGCGCTCCATCTCGTTCGTGGGTGTTGTAACCGGTCGCGAGAACCTACCATTGCAGCACCCCGGCGTCCACATTTTTATATCACCATATAAAGCCAAGGAATTACACCATTAATCTAAATAAATAGGCATATCCCGCACATTTTTCACTTGCCAAAGAGCGCTTTTTGAGAGTAACTTACATGCTCATATAACCCGCACCAGGAGGCCCAACGTGACCAGCCTAGCCGCCGCCAAAGAAACCGCCTCCCCGACTCAAGCGCCGCACGCGTTGCCGGCGTGGGTTTACAACAACGCCGACATGACGCGGCTCGAGTTGCAACGCATCCTCATGCCAAGCTGGCAGATCGTGTGCCACGTGAATGCCATCCCCAACTCCGGCGATTACGTGACGCTGGATATCGGGCCCGAGAGCGTATTTGCCGTGCGCGACCGCGACGGTGAAATCCGCGCTTTCCACAACGTGTGTCGCCATCGCGGCGCGAAGATTCTCGATGACCAGGGAAATTGCCCCGGCGCCATCACCTGCCCCTATCACGGCTGGTCGTACAAGCACGACGGCTCGCTCATCGGCATGCCGCTGAAGGAATCCTTCCCCGGCCTCGACCGCTCCACGCACGGTCTGCGCAGTGTGCGCGTAGAGATTGCATTAGGGTTCGTCTTCGTTTGCCTGTCGGGCAATCCCCCGTCGGTGACCTCGATGTGGGGCGATCTCGCCAAGGAATTCGAGCCCTACCATTTCGACAAGATGGTGCCGATCGCGCCGTTCTACTTCGAGATGTGGGAAGCGGACTGGAAGGTCGCGATGGACAACTACCTGGAGTCCTATCACGTGCCGCTGGGTCACCCCGGCCTGAACCGAATGTTTACGCCGGATTTTGAGGACCAGGCATCGCGGCCCGGTATCGCGCGTGGCGCAAGCTGGATGCGCGACACGCCCTCGACGCGCTGGTCAGAGCGCATGTACCAGCATCTGGCGCCACGCACCGCGACCCACTTGCCGGAGAAATTGCGCGGTTGCTGGCGTTTCTACAGCGTGTTGCCCAACTTAGGCATCGACGTGTTTCCCGATCAGATGTCGTTTTTCCAAGTGCTGCCGCGCGGCCCGGGGAAATGTGTCATTCGTGGCGGCATCTACGGCCTGCCCGATGCGCGGCGCGAGATGAAATTGCTGCGCTTTCTGGGCAATCGCATCAACATGCAGGTCAACAGCGAGGACCGCGGACTGTGCGCGCGCGTGCAGCGCGGGCTCGCCTCCAGCAGCTATCAGCCAGGCCCGTTGTCCAATCTCGAAGGCTGGATGCTAGAGTTCCACAATCTGCTGCGCGAGCGCATTCCGGAAGTCCGGCTGCCGAGCGCGCCGGCGCGATTCGCGTAACCCACATTATTCATGAACGGCAAGGTCAGCGCGCGCGTGGCCTTGATCAGGCAGGTATTTTCAGGACCGCCGTGAATACATCCCTGTAGGCTTCGAAAAAAACATCCTGTTTTTTACGATCCTGAAAATACCTGCCTGATCAAGGCCCCGCTGAACAGTTGTGCCGTTCATGAACAATGTGGATTGGGCGGCATCGCGACGTCGGCCGCTCAGACCAGATTGA
>JANMXI010000062.1:0-3389 GCA_031394735.1 Pseudomonadota bacterium
CGTGCCTTTCCTGTTGCTCGGCGTGGCGCCGCAGGTGATCGCCGGTTACTTCCTGCTCTATTCGGTGAATGGGTTTTTTCAGCACAGTAACCTGAAGCTGGATTACGGCTGGCTCAACTACGTGGTGGGCAGCGCCGAGACGCATCGCTGGCACCATGCGCGCGACCCGAAGACGGCGTCGTGCAATTTCGGCAATACCACCATCGTCTGGGATTTGCTGTTCGGCACCTGGTCGCTGCCGCGACGGATCAAGGCCGATGAGATCGGCATCATGGATCGCCATTATCCCAAGGGATTCTGGGCGCAGATGGCGGTGCCGTTTCGGAGACGCGATGCATAGCGTGAAGTCGTGGCTGGCCAATGCACTGGTCGGTCTGCAACTGCGCAGGACGCTTTGGCGGCATGGTCGCCGCATCGCGCGGACGGTACGCGACCCGATGCGCGTGCAGCATGCGCTGCTGGCGCGCATCGTGGCCGAGAATCGCGCCACCGCCTTCGGTCGCGATCACGGCTTCGACGCCATCGGCGATTACGCCGCTTTCGCGCGTCAGGTGCCGGTGTTCGATTTCGAGCGGCTGCGTCCCTATGTCGAGGCGGAGATCGAACAGGGCACGGCGGCGTTGACCGCACAAACGCCGCTCGGCTATGTGCGTACCAGCGGCACCACCGGGAAACCCAAGGATCTGCCGCTTACGCCCGCACATCTCGACGCTCTGCGTCGCATCCAGGAAGCGGCGGTCGCCTTCCAGTACCGCACTTGTCCCGAGGCATTCGCCGGCAGCATCCTTGCCATTGTCAGCCCGGCGCAGGAAGGCGTTATGCCGAATGGCAAACCCTTCGGTTCCGCCTCCGGTATCGTGGCGCGCAACACGCCGGCGCTGGTGCAGGAGAAATTCGTCATACCGGCCGCGGTGCTGACCATTCACGACAGCCGCGTCAAATACCTGCTGATCCTGCGCCTGGCGCTGGTCAGGCCCGATATCGGCTATGTCGGCGCGGCCAATCCAACCACGCTGCTCACCCTGGCGAAGCTCTATCGCGAATACCAGAGCGAACTGATCCACGATCTGCATCAGGGTGGCTTCTTTCTCAGCGCTGAAGTGCCTGATGAAGTCACGGCGCTGGTGCGCCGGCGGCTGAGGCCTGCGCCGGCGCGCGCGGACGAACTGTCGCGCCTGCAAACTCGTGCCGAAGCACCGACGATCGCCGACCTGTGGCCTGGCTTGCGGCTGGTCGTGACATGGACCTGCGCCAGCGCCGGCGTTGCCGCCGACGCCTTGCGCCGCGAACTGTCGCCGCGCACGCGCATCCTGGAACTCGGCTATGTCTCGAGCGAGTTTCGCGGCACGATCACCATCGGCAAACGGGCCGGCAGTGGCTTGCCGACGCTGGATACGCACTTCTTCGAGTTCGTCGAGCGCGAGCGTTGGGATGGTGGTGATCCGGAGTTCCTCACGCTGGACAGGTTGCGTAAGGGTATCGACTACTACGTCTTGGTGACGACACCCTCCGGACTCTACCGTTACTTCATCAACGACCTGGTGCGGGTGCATGGCTTTCTGTACAAGACGCCCCTGCTCAAGTTTGTGCAGAAGGGCAAGGGCGTGACCAACATCACCGGCGAAAAGCTTTATGAATCGCAAGTGCTGACCGCAGTGCGCGGCGCACTCGATGGCATGGGCCGCAGTGCGCGATTCGTGATGATGCTGGCCGATGACCAGGCGCGCTGTTACCGGCTGTACGTTGAGCCTGACCAGGGTACCCGTCCATCCGCTGAACTTCTCGCCATCGAGGTCGACCAGCGGCTGGCGCAAATCAACATCGAATACCAGGCCAAGCGCGAGAGCGATCGCCTTGGCCCGATTGCGGCGCATTGGCTGCAAGAGGGCCTGGGTGAAATTTACAAACGGCAATGCGTGGCGCAGGGTCAGAGAGAGGGGCAATTCAAGACGGTCGCGCTGGCCTACCGCAAGGATTTTTCATTCGACCTCGATGCCCATGTCGATAACAACTGATCATGAAACTCCACTCCATCAAGCCCTCCATCCTTTCCATTCCATTCGTGCAGGCCTTCAAGCATGCCTCTGCCGAGCGTTCGGCGACACAGGCACTGTGGGTCGAGGCGCGGGACGCAGGTGGGCTGGCGGGCTATGGTGAGGGATGCCCACGCGAATATGTAAGTGGTGAGGATCTTGCCACCGCCCAGACTTTCGTCGCTGTCCACGGCGAGGACTGGCTGATGCAAATACACGACATGGATTCGCTGCGCGCATGGGTGGCTGGCCACGCTGCGGAGATCGATGCCAACCCGGCGGCGTGGACTGCGGTCGAGCTTGCGCTGCTCGACCTGTTGGGCCGGGAGCAGGGCTGCGCGATCGAAAAATTACTGGGGCTGAAGGTGCTGTCGGGCAGGTTCCGCTATACCGCAGTGCTCGGCGATGCGTCGCCGCAGGCATTCGAGGCCCAGGTGGCGCGCTACCGGCAAGTTGGCTTCACCAGTTTCAAGATCAAACTTTCAGGCGACCGCGTGCGTGATCGCGCCAAGGTGCGATCACTATCGGCCGCCGGCATCACGAGCGATGCGGTACGTGCCGATGCTAACAATCTCTGGGACGATGCCGGGGTGGCGACGGACTACCTGCGTGCGCTGGACTACCACTTCATGGCGCTCGAAGAACCACTACGTGCGGGCGATCGCACCGGCATGGACCAACTTGCGCAGGCGCTCAATACGCGCATCATCCTCGATGAAAGCTTGTTGCGTACGGAACAACTGGCCGAGTTTGCAGGACAGCCCCACCGCTGGATCGTCAATTTGCGCATCTCGAAAATGGGCGGCCTGTTACGCTCGCTGGCCATGGTGGAAGAGATCAGGGATTTCAGGCTGGGCTTGATCATCGGTGCCCATGTCGGCGAGACCAGTGTCCTTACCCGTGCCGCGTTGACCGTTGCCCATTCGGGGCACGACATCCTGCTCGCCCAAGAAGGTGCATTCGGCACTTACTTGTTGACTCGCGACGTGGTTGATTCTCCTTTGATGTTCGGCGCGGGCGGGATGCTGGACGTCGATGCATCAAGATTTGCCGCAAAATCCGGACTCGGTTTAGAGATGCGTACGACCTAACTGCTCGCGCAATTCATTCAAGGTCTCCGACTCGCCACGGACCTGGAAGAATGCACCTTCACCATCGGCGCGTTCCGACAGCACTTCGCAGCGCGCGAATATTTCGCCGCGCAGTTGTTGGGCCGACCAGGGCAGGAATAGCTCGGCCTCGACCAGGTCCTGCTGGAAAAAATCAAGGATTGTCTTATGCAGTTTGGCGACATCGTCAGGGCGTTTCGCGCTCATCACGATGCAATCGGGGTACTGCGCGCGCAGCGCCGCTTCG
>JANMXI010000063.1:0-9916 GCA_031394735.1 Pseudomonadota bacterium
CCATGATCGGCGCGGCGATCGCTATCGTGATGACTACGACGTGGGACCCTATGTGGGTCTGAGCCTGGGGCAATTGCGATACAATGAGGAGAGCCTCGACACGATTACTCCCGCGGCCGCGATGGTCACCCTGGGTGCACGACTTAGCCCAAATATCGCCATCGAAGGGCGGGTTGGCGGCGGCTTGGGCCGCACCGATGTGAACTCGTACGGCGTGGAGGTGCGCTCACTGTATGCCGGCTACATTAAAGGCATCGTGCCCTTATCACCGGTATTCTCGATCTACGGGCTCGGCGGGGTTGCCGGCGTCAAGGTCAAGCGCGATTTCGGTGAGGAGGAATCTCGCGACAACGGCTTCTCTTACGGCGTCGGCATGGAGTTCGGACTGCCTCGTGGCGCCTCACTCAACGTCGAATATACGCGGCTGGTCACCGGCAACAACCAGGGATATGACTTCAACATCGACATGGCATCGGTCGGCGTGGCGTGGCGGTTTTAGTCAACGAACGATTCGCACTATGCTGATCGAATGGAACCGGGTGCCGTGGCCCGCCGGCCTTCAAGGCGGGTTACCCGCTTCGGCCATTTACAAGCGTCCGCAATCGAGAGCGTCGTTTGCAGCGCCGGACGATCGCGTTGTCACGGCCTGCTGGCAGAACGCAGTTCAGGGCGCACAAACATTTCGAGTTGACCGCAAATAGCGGTCGGGCTGTCTCCGGACAGCCGATTAAAATCGTGAACCATATGCATCTGATCGTGATAGCAAAGATCGTGGGCAATATCAGTCCATTGCATCTCCGGCGTCGCCGCTTTGCGTCGTAGGGCAGTCTCGAAGCGGACGATCCGCGCGTACAGCTTGGGCGCGATCCCAATCTCGTGGCGAAATCGGCGTTCAAATTGGCGGATGCCTAATCCCGCTTGAAGAGCAAGCGCGGACACTCGAACACAACCGCTGCTCTGCAGAACCTGCGACGCGGTGTGGGCAATGACCCCGGCGGATTCGACCCCCGGGTGTCGCCCGCATAAATATTCGTTCGCGACACGCACACGGTCGCTAAAAGACGAGACGTCACCCAACCGACGTGCAAGTTCGCCAAAGCTCCGACCGAGAACCGCCTCCCCGTCGAAGTCATTATTGGTCAGCTCCTCTGCTGGGATCGAAAAAAATCTAAAGACCCCAGCGGGCTGGAAGACTATCGTGAACGCGTCAATTCTTCCATGCATGACTAATTCGACTCTCCGAAAAGTCTGGGCGCCAATGAGAGCGATGGGGTACGCGTTTCTGGTGACTCCCCGATCAACCCGACGAACTTCGTACGGCGCACCGAAAGTAAACTCGATCGCTTGCGGGCTTCGAGCAGGAACTGGCTGCATCGCGGTCCTATCGACCATGTGAACTTCGACCTGATAGTAGTAGCGGATCAGATCGCGCAAGGCGAGTGCGGGTTGAGAGGAGATAATCACGCCTCACAGCTTACCGCGATCCTCGGGAGCGCGCGATCGCTGGCGTCCCGGCGATCCGGGCGCGCGCCGCATGTCGCATTCTTACTATTGCGGCTTCCTGCCGCCTGCTAGCTTGCTCGCCGCGATCACCAACGTTTGGGTTTGAGCCGACAGTCTGCTGTCCCGCAGCAGTCTCACATCCGCGGGGGAAAATGATGGAACAAGACACACCGGAGTTATCGCGTCGGCAACTGCTGGCCGCGTTCACCATGACATCACTGGGTGGGCTCGCGAAGGGGTCAGTCGTCAACGAGGCCGAGAGAGTGACTCGTCTTGGCGTCGACAGGGGAAGCCTCGTTGTCACATTCAATGCAAAGGTCAGTCGGGATGGTCAACAGACCGCGACGACGCCTATCAGCGTTGACGTTGCTAAGACAGTGGTCATCGTGTGCGACATGCAAAATGATTTCGGGGCCAAAGGCGGGATGTTTGACCGCGCTGGAATCGACATCAGCATGATTCAACGGGCCGTCGGCCCGACGGCGAAAGTCCTGGCTGCAGCTCGCCATGCGGGTATCCAGATCGTCTACCTAAAAATGGCGTTTCGCCCGGATCTGTCGGATCTGGGCGCATCCGACTCCGTAAACCGGGTGCGGCACCTTGAGGGATTCAAGGTAGGGCAGGAGGTTCGTGCCCCGGATGGCCGGAAGAGCCGGACTCTGATTCGTGAGAACTGGGGCACCGATATTGTTCCGGAACTGACACCGCAGCCCGACGATGTCGTCGTATACAAGCACCGGTTCAGCGGCTTCTACGAAACCGAGTTGGATGCCACACTCAGGAGGATGAAGGCCAAGCACCTGATTTTCACGGGCTGCACGACCAGCGTCTGCGTGGAGTCAACCATCAGAGACGCGATGTTCAGGGACTATCTGCCGGTGTTGCTCGCGGACTGCACGGGCGAACCAATTGGGCACCATTTCCCGAGAACCAATCACGAGGCATCGCTCCTTTCCATCGAGACTCTATTGGGTTGGGTTTCGGTATCGGCAGAATTCGTGAAGGCTGTTGAAAGCGTGTAGTTGGGCAATCACTGACAGTCGCCGGCGATCAACTCTGCGCCCAATTCAATCCCAATGCACCGATCAATAAAAAGCCCTCAAGCGCAGCCGTAGCCAGGGCCAGCGAACCCACGGGCCCGTAATTCACGATCGTGAACACACGGTACAGCACGATCGGCAAATACAGCGCGATCGCGAAGTGAACCCCAACGATGCGCAGATCGGTATGACGCGCAAAAAACGCGAACGCTATCGCAAGTCCCGCCTGAAGCCCGCCGTAGATCACCAGGTACTCGCTGTGACCGCTGCTGGTCCGCGCGGAGTATCCGCGGCTGGGTGCGCTACTCTCAGGCGCCACCGAGCAACAGATTGCAAAAATCGCATACAGAAACGAATTCAAATACAGGTAGGCGGCGTTCATCGAATGAATTGTTGGATTGCCGGCCGCACTGCGCCGTCGGATGGATAACCCAACCGCTGTTAGCGAACGCGCTCGTTCCAATGGTAAAAATTACCAACGGTGGCCGACAGATGCGTTGCTTTCAAAAGTGGGAATTCTGTGGCACCTTTTCCCTGATGCCCATACGAGTCGCTTCACCCCAAGACCCTGGCGCTACGATGGCATTCGTCAATTCCCATGTTGGGTCCCTTGAGAGTTTGAGGCCGCCTGGATGATCGCAGCAGATTTCAATTCCGCGTCCGGCGCCGGTTGGGATTGGCGCACCGCGTGGTCATGGCGGCTCACCGCATTGTTGGTGACTTCGATCTTGCTGCTGGCCGCGCTAAGCGTGTGGACTGCGCGAAGCGTCGATACGATGAGAGTCGAAGGGGATTGGCTGGCGCACACTGAGCGGGTAAGGCTGCAAATCACACGCGTGATGCAGCTGTTGACCGATGCGGAGACAGCCGCCCGCGGATTCGCCTTGACCAAGGACGAACAATTCCTCGAGCCATATCGTGCCTCCAAACCTCAATTGCCTGGAGAAGTCGCCGCTCTGCGGGGGCTCGTAGCCGACAACATGACGCAGGTCGCCCTGGCATCAGAACTCGATACACTGGTTCAGATCAGGATGAGCCGCATCGACGATCTGATTCTTCGTACTCGAGATAAGGAGTTCGATGCCGCCCATCCGTATACCCGAGGTCTCGGCAACGCGACGATGGCGGCCGCGCGGTCAGTTGCTACCCAAATGCAAGCTGAGGAAGGACGCCTGTTGGACGTTCGACGTCAGCGAAGCGTGCTGGCTGCGCGCGATGTCGGTATCGCGCGCTGGATCACCGCCGGATTGAGCATTGTTTTGTTGCTGTTCATCGCCTTCAGCGCCGCTCGACATGGTGTGCGATTGCGACGAGCTGATCGCACCCTGGTCACAACGCTGCGCAGCGTCGGCGATGCGGTGATTGCAACGGACCCGGCAGGCGCTGTCTGGTTCATGAACGATGTCGCCACTCAAATGACGGGATGGACCGAAGCGGCGGCGCGCGGACGGCCGCTGGCGGAAGTCTTCAACATCGTCAATGAATATTCTCGCCAAACGGCGGAAAGTCCGGTCGACAAGGTGCTGCGCGAGGGGACCATCGTGGGTCTCGCCAATCACACTGGACTTATCGCGCGCGACGGCTCCGAACGGCCGATCGAGGACTCGGCGGCGCCGATTCTGGACGACGGGAAGTTGATCGGCGTGGTGCTGGTGTTCCGGGACGCAACCTCCGAGCGCCAATCACAGCGCCTGCTGGAAGAGAGCGAGCGGCGCTTTCGCGCTGCGGTGGACGCCGTGCAGGGCGTCGTGTGGACGAATTCGGCACAAGGCGAGATGCGCGGCGAGCAACCTGGCTGGGCATCACTGACTGGCCAGCAATTGGAAGACTATCAAGGGTTCGGATGGGCGCGGGCGGTGCATCCGGAGGACGCGCCAGGCACCACCGAGGCGTGGCTACGCGCCGTGCGCAAACGCTGTGCATTCGTCTACGAGCACCGCGTGCGTCGCGCCGACGGACAATGGCGCCATTTTGCCATCCGGGCGATTCCCTTGCTCGATGCCCATGGCAATACCCGTGAATGGGTTGGCGTGCATATCGACGTCACCGAACAGCGCGCCACCGAATCCGCGCTTCGGGACGTGGACGCGCGCAAAGACGTCTTCCTGGCCACGTTGTCGCACGAACTGCGCAATCCCCTCGCGCCGATCCGCAACGCTGCGTTGATCCTCGGCAAGGCCGGGCTCGACGCGGAAACCCTGGAACGCAGTCGCGCGATCATCGTGCGCCAGGTCCGGCATATGGCCTCGCTGCTGGATGATCTGCTGGACGTGTCGCGCATCACGCGCGGCGTGTTCACCTTGAAGAAGGAATTCGTTCATCTGCAATCCCTCTTGATGGAAGCTGCTCAAACCGTTCGACCGCTGGCGGACGCGAAGCGGCACACCCTCAACACGCAATGGCCGACGGAGCCGATACGAATCAACGCAGACCCGGTGCGCATCGTGCAGATCGTCACCAATCTGTTGACCAACGCCGCGAAATACACGGATCCCGAAGGGCAGATTACGGTGGGCGCGACGGTCGAGGACGGCGGTGTCGTCATCTTCGTGCGCGATTCCGGCATCGGCCTGGCGCCGGACGTGCTCAGCGAAGTATTCGATATGTTCTCTCAAGTCGAGCCGAACCAGGAACGAAGTGAAGGCGGACTGGGAATCGGCTTGGCCTTGTCCAAGGGGTTGGTGGAGTTGCACGGTGGCCACATTGAAGCGCGCAGTGCGGGCCTTGGATCAGGCAGCGAATTCAGGGTTTATCTGCCGGGCATCCAGGCCGATGCCGGCGATGTGCGCGACAGCGCGGCTGATCCTGCTCAGACGCTGGTTGCGCGCGATCAGCGCACGGTGTTGATCGCCGATGACAATCGAGACGGTGCGGAAACCCTCGCGATGTTGTTGAACGCCGCCGGGCATATCGTGTATGTGACCCATACGGGCATTGATGCCTTGGAGTTGGCCGCGCAGAAGCGCCCTGATGTTGCCGTGCTGGACATCGGAATGCCGGGCTTGAATGGATATGAAGTGGCTCGTCGGATTCGGGGCGAGGATTGGGGCAAGCACATCGTGCTCATCGCCGTGACCGGATGGGGTCAGGTGGGTGACAAGAACAATGCCTATGATGCGGGGTTCAATCATCACCTCACCAAGCCCTTTGATGCAGAGGTGCTCGCAGACATCGTGGCCCCGCCCTTGGATTCAGTGCCGTGCAAGGTCTAATGGAGGCATGATGTCTGCAGGCAAGCGAATTGGTTTGGGCATCGTGTTTGTGTGGTTCTTTCTGGGCGGCATCGCTCATTTCACTGCCACCGATATGGAAATGCGAATCATGCCGCCCTACATTCCTGCGCCACGCCTGATGGTGTGGGTGAGCGGCGTCTGCGAGCTGTTGGGCGCGGTCGGGCTCCTGCTCCCAAGAACGCGCCGGGCGGCGGGCATCGGCTTGGTCGCGCTGACGATTGCGGTAACGCCGGCTAATGTGTACATGCTGCAGCAGGCGGAAGCCTTTCACGTGCCCTATTGGGCCCTGGTGGCGCGACTGCCATTGCAGGTGGGATTGTTGGCGCTGATCGCTTGGAGCAGTGGGATGTTCGGAAGGACGACCGTCAAGGCGTCGCCCACATCGGCCGCAGCGCGGTGACCCACGCGATCGTGATGACGAGGATGGCGGCGGCACCCGCGAGCCACTGAACGCGCGCATGGCGGCTGCGAGGCATCCCGGCGCGGGCGTAAATCCAACCGAGCATGACCCCGGATACGAACCCCAACAGGTGCCCCAGCACGTCGACGTGTTCGGTGCCCACGCCCAGCAGCGTCAGCAGACATGCGCCGGCGATGAGAGGTGCCCATCGATACATCCACCGTTCGCGTAGCGTCCACTGACGCCGCCATCCGAATCCGGAGAGCAGGCCGAGCGCGGCGAACACGGCCGTCGATGCACCCACGGCGCGATGATCCGGTGGGGAGATCAACATCTCCAGATAGTTTCCGAGTGCACCCGCTGCAAGGATGCTGGCCCAGCCCACACCCGGCCCAAACATTGAACTGACGACCGCGCCCACGCCGACGCCGAACAACAGATTGCTGAGCAGGTGCGCCTGGTCCAGATGCAGCGTCAGCGCAGTAACTGCCCGCCACCCCGCGTGCTCACCGGGCATGCCTTGTTGCAACGCGCCGACGGACAACCAGTCGATGCCGAATAGTCCGATGCCGGCGCAATAGGCGATCAACAACAGGACCACTGTATAGGCGATCGATCCGACGGCAGCACCGGCGAATGGCGCCAGCACCGGCGGTTGTTCGCGGCGGATCGTGCGCTCGTGCGCGTAGCGTGTCAGCTCATCGCGGGCCGCGCTTTCAAACTCCGCGGTCACCGCCAAGGCGTGGAGCGACTCGTGCTCGAGCAGATCATAGGGGATGAATTTGGCTTCGAGCACCAACGCAAATTCAAGGCAGAGTGCGCGCGGCCCACGCAATACAACGGCGTAGTCCGGCGGATACTCCGGTGTTAACATTTTCTGTTCATCAGTCACGCATCGTGCCGGCGGTTCTTGGTTCATTGGGCCGCCGCCTGTATTTTCAACGCGAACCCCGCCATTCAGGATATCGACAAACCACTCAAGGATCGATTGAAGCCGCTCGACTGGAGGGCGGCGCGCCAAACGCTTGCCAGCCACGGTTGTTGCTCGCGCGGCAGGCCGGGCGGGCGGTAGTAATGTTCGAGTTCAACAAACCGTGCGGCGGTCAGGAAGCTGCGCCATGCATCCAGATCGTGGTAGACGCCATAGCGCTCGCCGTTCCACCCTTCGGAATTGTCGCCGCGCGGATTAGAACTGAATAACACGCCGCGAGGTTTCAACGTGGCGTGCAACCGGCGCAAGGTCTCAGGTAAGGCGAGCGTCGGGACATGAAACAACGAGGCGTTGGCGAAGATCGCGTCGAACTCTGCCGCGGGGAGATGGAGGTCGACGAAGTCCTGCTGCCAGACCTCGCACCCGCTGTCGGCGCGCGCCATCGCCACGAAATTGGCCGACCCATCCAGACCGATGGCCTGGTGTCCCATCCCAGAAAGCGTCCTGAGGTCGCGTCCGGGCCCGCAACCCAGATCCAGAATCCTGAAGGGCGGCGCGCCTTCGATGTGTCGCAGAAGAGCGGCTATGTTCTGGCTGACATCGTGATCCTGGGTGCCGGCACGAAACTGCTCGGCACGTTGCTCGTAGTGATCGAGCGTGGCTGCGGCGATCCGGCGGAGATCGGACGAGGGGTCGGGCATGCCGGCGGCGATTAGCGGAAGATCTCGCCCAAGAAGCTCTGGAGTGTCGCCCAGGAGCGTGCGTCGGCCTTTGCATCGTAGCGCGCGAATTCCGGTCGACCCATCTCGTCAGCGGCCGGGTTGGTGAAGCTGTGAACCACCCCGCCGTACAAGTGCATTTGCCAATCGACGCCGCCGGCGCGCATTTCCGCTTCGAACGCCGCGCGTTGTTCGGGCGGTATGCCCGGATCATCCGCACCGATGCAGACCAGAATTTTCGCCTTGATGTCTTTCGCGTCCTGTGGTCGTGCCGTTGCCAGGCCACTGTGAAAACCGGCTGAGCCTGCGACGGCGGCGCCGCTGCGCGCCAGTTCCAACGCCATCGTGCCGCCGAAGCAATAGCCGATGGCGGCGATTTTCTGGCGATCGACCTCAGGACGCGCCAACAGAGCATCGTATCCGCCACGCGCCCGGGCGCGCGTATGCGACGGGTCCGCCATCATCGGCCCCAGGATCGCCATGACCGCCGGAAGACCACTCACCATCCCGCCGTTGCCATGCAAGTCACAGGCGAGCGCCACGAATCCGAGACCCGCCAGGCGTTCGGCGCGCGATTTGGCATGATCGCCAAGACCAAACGCTTCCGGAAACACCAAAATGCCGGGGCGAGTACCTTTCTGACGCTCGTCATAATAAAGATGACTGTCCATCGTCAGTCCATCGGCGGTGTATTTCACGATCTCGGTATGCATTGCTCGCTCCTGCGCGGAAAAGTGGTTGTCGCTATCTTACCGATGCGCGCGTGGTCCGGCGATGCATCTCGCGTCGATGCGCGGACTGTCACTGGTCACAAAATCGTCACGAATCGCAACGTATTGATGAACCAATTGGAAAGAGGATCAAGTGCGGGGTTACGCACAGAGTTATCCACCGCGCCTGGGGATAACGTGTAGAAACGCATCTTTTCTCTTCGTTCGATCACGCTGTCGCGTCTTCGATTCTGATCAGTTACTTATGTGCACAACCTGACGTCGCAAGACACGCGCGTCTTCGCGGCGTGACAGATGGCGCTGCGTTGGAGCATTGCGACGAAGCTGCGAAGTTGTTGGTCGATGTCGCGAGGGCTGCGCTCGAGGTGGGGCGCAAGGCGACCGATGGGAGAGAACCCGAAACCGATTCACGAGGGACTAACTAAAACACGCTCACCGGTTCCGGGGTGTCGATGAAGACGGGCGCATTCTGCGTGCTTTTCAACGATTTGCATAGTGGTAATCTTTCGCAGGCTTATGTGGCTCGACAACCAAGGGGTGTTGCTGTGGAGAATCGATATCGACTATTCGGTTGGCCGGGTTCGGGATCCTTCGCGGTGCAAGTAGCGCTCGAGGAGGCCGGCGCGGGGTATGACGCGATTCGGGTGGGCCGCGAACCTGCAGACATCGAGGCCTTCCGCCGGATCAATCCGACCGGCAAGGTGCCTGCACTGCAGTTGCCGGACGGCACTCTTCTGTTTGAGTCGGCAGCCATGCTGATCCATATTGCCGGCGTCCATCCTCAGTCTCATCTGGCACCGCCCACCGGTTCAAGCGCGCATGCGCGCTTCCTGCAGTGGATGGTGTTCCTGTCCGCCAACCTGTATGAGGCGGCGCTGCGCATTTACTACCCGCAGCGCTACTCAACTCGCGCGGAAGCGGATGCGACGGTGATTCGCGATCAAGCGGAGAGTGACTTCTTCGCGCACCTGGGTCTGATCAGCAAGGTCCTAAACCCCTATGTCATGGGCGAGAGGTTCAGCGTTGCCGACATCTACCTGTATATGTTGACAACCTGGTGGCCTGGGGATCGGTCCACGATGTACGGGCGTCTACCCCTGCTTGCGAAGCATGCGACGTTGATCGCCGCTCGCCCCGCGATCATCAAAGCGGAGGCCGAGCACGCAATCTAAGCGCGTCGGAATTCAGGTGGGGAAGGGGGGAGTCTGTGTAAGGTAAACCCAAAGCCGACTCACGCGGGACTAACAAAACACGCTCGCCGGCTTCGGGCTGTCTTAGCAGACGATGCCATTGTGCATTGATACGGATCAGTTGGGTACTAAAGAATTGTCGACGCATGAGGCCGACTGACAAGAAGCG